>JANYKE010000229.1 GCA_025361685.1 Eubacteriales bacterium
AGAAATAATCGGAAAATGGTTTGGCGACTTTGTATCTCAAAAGAGCAAAGAAATATTTATCGAGAAATTCCCGATATTTAAAAAGGAAGGACAATTGCATTGTGAGGTTGAAATGCTTCACAAAAATGGCAGCACATTGAGTATCGCGTTTGAAGGAAAAATAGGAAATGACAATGAAGGTGCCTTTAAACAAACGCACTGTATTCTTCAAGATGTTACCGAACAGAGAAAAGCTGAAGAGGCTCTTAATATTTCCGAGGTTCGCTATCGCAGACTTTTTGAAACTGCAAAAGATGGCATAATAATTCTTGATGCTGACACAGGAAAAATACTTGATGTAAACCCATTTTTGATTGATATGCTAGGTTACAAGAAGGAGGAGTTTATTGAAAAAAATATTTGGGACATTGGTTCGTTAAAAGACATACTTGCAAGCAGAGAAAACTTTTTTGAATTGCAGAAAGAGGAATATATTCGATATGAAGATTTACCTCTGCAAGCAGCCGACGGAAGAACAATAAATGTTGAGTTTGTAAGTAATGTGTATCTGGTTAATAACAAAAAAGTGGTGCAGTGCAATATACGAGATATTTCCGATCGTAAAAAAGCAGAGAGTGCGCTGTTCGAGAGCGAGAGCAAATACAGTAACTATATTGAAAATGCACCCGACGGTGTTTTTGTTATTGATAGTAAGGGTCGCTATATTGAGGTTAACAGGGCGGCCAGCAAGATAACGGGTTATAGTAAAGAAGAACTATTGGAAATGAATATTCTGGATTTAACAGATGAAGAATTTATTGACGATTGCACGATGTATTTTGAAGAGTTAATAAACACCGGGTCAACATCTGCAACGCTAAAGTATAAGCGTAAGGATGGTTTAAGACGCTGGTGGATAATAAATGCAGTTAAAATATCTAACGAACGCTTTATTGGATTTTCCAGTGACATAACCGACAGAAAAGAAGCGGAGGATAGTCTGTTTTATTTGATTTATCACGATTACTTAACGGGGCTTTACAATCGCAAATATTTTGACGAGTCAATTATTAGGTTAGATAAAGAAAAGTATTTTCCATTGTCAATTTTAATCGCTGATATAAATGGTGTGCGATTGATTAACGATGCTTTTGGCTATTCTGAAGGTGATAATTTGCTCCGAGATACTTCAAAGATTCTCCAAAACCGATGTCATCCCGGTGACGTTATTGCAAGAGTTGGCGGAGACGATTTTGCAATACTTATGCCTAATACTAATAACGATGAAGCATATGAAAGATTGAACGGAATTATAAATGCGTTTGAAGAATATAATAAAAATAAGAAAAACAGACTTTACGAGATTAATCTTTCTGTTGGTTACGCAACAAAATCCGGCCCGGATGAATTTATTGCCGAAACAGTAAAAGCTGCTGATGATTATTTGCGAACACGTAAGCTGTTGAATAGCAAGAGCTATCATAATGCGTTGATTGCATCAATGCTGACAACTGTTTATGAAAAGAGTGAGGAGACAGAGGAACATTCAAAAAGAATCGCTGTGTTATGTATGAAGATTGGTGAAAAACTAAAATTGCCACAAAAGAATCTTGGAGAGCTAGAACTGTTTTCTATGCTGCATGATATTGGAAAGGTCGTTATAGATGATGGCATTCTTAAAAAGCCCGGTAAGCTAACAGATGAAGAGTGGGTTATTATGAAGACGCATTCAGAGGTTGGCTATCGAATTACGAAGTCTTCAGCAGACTTGGAGACGATATCCGAATACATACTGACTCATCATGAAAGATGGGATGGAAGAGGCTATCCAAATGGACTGATGGGCGAAGACATTCCTTTGCTTTCCAGAATCCTTGCTGTCTCAGATTCGTATGATGCAATGACAGAGGATAGAGTGTACCGGAAGAAAATGTCAGATGAAGAAGCTATAAAAGAGATTCTATTAAATTCGGGTACGCAGTTTGATCCTCAAGTTGTCAGTGCATTTGAAAAAATAATTATGGAACAGAATAAATAGTATTTTAATATGAGGTGAAAGTAGTATGAAGATAAGAGTTGCTGATGTCAGTGATGTTGATTCACTGTTTGAACTAAATAAAATGTTTAATGGCGATGAGATTACCACCGAAAAAATAATCGCAGATTCAATTTCAAATAATAAACAAGAGACTGTTTTTGTTGCAATTGTTGATAATGAAACAGTTGGTTTTTGCTGCGTTCAACTTTTCAAATCAATGTGCTATGATTCTAACTATGTCGAGATAACCGAATTGTTTGTTGAGGAGGAATGCCGTAATCAAGGCATCGCCACAGCATTGATGAAATATACTGAAGAATATTTTTTGAATCGGGGAATCAAGGGTTATCAGTTGTTTACAGGAAAGTACAATGAAGTTGCTCAAGCCTTTTATGAGAACATTGGCTACAAAAAATCAAATGAGATAATGTATAGAAAGAGACTGTAGTTTTGAAATAAAAGATGACATTTGAACTGCCGGAAGGAAAAAGCAATGAGGCTAAATGTGATAAATCTTGGTAAGCTGTATTATGGAAAGACACTTGAAATACAATTAAGGTTACTTGCGGCGAGGCAGACCGGTGAAATTGAAGACACATTAATTATGGTTGAACACCCGCCAACTTTGACGTTGGGTGTGCGAGGGCAATACTCAAATATTCTTGTGCCGACCGAACTTTTGCAAGAAAAAAAGATTGACATATATGAAGTGAAGCGTGGCGGTGATGTGACATATCACGGGGATGGACAAGTAGTTGGCTATCCAATAATCAATTTATCAGACTACGGATGTGGGGTCAAAGATTTTGTTTGGAAAATCGAAGAAGTATTTATTCAACTACTCAAAGAAGAATTTGGAATAGTAGCACACAGGGAAGATAAAAAATACACAGGCGTTTGGGTTGCAGATAAAAAAATTACTGCTATCGGTATAGCAGTTAAACGGTGGGTGACGATGCATGGATTTGCATTCAATGTTAATACCAATCTGGATAATTTCAAATTAATTAACCCTTGCGGATTAACAGAAAAAGGTGTAACATCGCTACAAGAGTTGATGGGAGCCGAACAAGATTTCGTACAGACGAACCAAATGAGCATTGACTACTTTTGTGAAGTTTTCGGATTTGAAAAAAAGATAATTGAGTTAGAGGATTTAGGTATTTGACATGGCTATCCAAAAACCAAAATGGTTAAAAGTTCAAGTTAGAGATAATACCAATTTTCCCGAAATTGAAGGAATGATTGAAGAGCTGTCCCTAAACACAGTTTGCCGCGAAGCAGCTTGCCCAAATCGAATCGAATGTTACAGCAGAAGAACTGCGACCTTTATGATATTAGGAAGAAAGTGTACGCGTAACTGTTCCTTTTGCAATGTTGAGAAAAATATTCCTGAAGCAGTTGATGACAATGAACCGGCAAATGTTGCAAAAGCAATAAATAAACTTAATCTAAAACATGTCGTTATAACTTCAGTAACTCGTGATGATCTCGACGACGGAGGCTCAACGCATTTTGCAAATGTAATAAGAAAAGTTAGAGAAGAAAATAGCAATGTTAAAATTGAAGTGCTGATACCTGATTTTCTGGGGAAGAAATATGCCTTGCAAAATATTGCGGATGCAAAGCCGGATATAATTGGGCACAACATTGAAACAGTGGCACGTATTTTCCCAATCATTCGCTCGTTGGCAGATTATGACAGATCAATGACTTTGTTGAAGGAATCTAAAAATATTGATAACAGTATTTTCACAAAATCAGCAATCATGTTGGGGCTAGGCGAAACAGAAGTTGAGGTGCTGAAGGTTTTTGAAGATTTGAGAAATGTTGACTGCGATTTTTTATCAATCGGACAATATCTTGCGCCATCGAAAGAACACTATCCTGTTCAAGAGTATGTTCATCCCGACGCATTTGATTATTATAAAGAAGTGGCGCAGGGAATGGGATTTAAATATGTTGCATCCGGACCATTTGTGAGAAGTTCATATCAAGCAGATAGGGCTCTTGATGATGCTGAAAGGAATCAATAAATGCTTACATCAATAATTTTCGGGTTTATTAGCGGCTCAACTTTATTCATTGGTGCTTTGCTTGGCATTTATTTGAAAGTGTCAACGAAAATTACGGGCGCAATAATGGCATTCGGTTCAGGAGTTCTGATATCCGCCCTAACATTTGACCTTATGGAAAATGCTTTTCAGTTAGGCGGTTTTGATTCAGTCGCGATTGGATTTGTTGTCGGTACTTTGCTATATGTCGTAGGAGACTATTTGATAGATCATTTTGGAGGTCACTTTCGAAAACGTTTGCATGGAAGGATTCATTCAACTAAAAAGCGAGCACAACAAGAGGCCGGCACAGCTTCAACATTAAATGATTCAAGTACAGTATCAGATTCAGGATCCGCAATATTGCTAGGGGCAGTTCTCGATGGCATTCCGGAATCCATGGCAATAGGAATTGGATTGGCAGCGGGGCAAGGAGTTGGATTAAGTATGATGATTGCAGTTTTTATTAGTAACCTTCCGGAAGGCATATCAGGAGCAAAAGGAATGAAGGATGCCGGAAAATCGAATTTTCATATTATGGTTGTGTGGGGAATAACAATCGCAACTGCTGTAATTTCAACCTTTTTGGGATATACCTTATTTGCAAAAGCCGCACCGGATGTTATTGCATTTACATATTCGGTTGCAGCCGGGGCAATATTATCCATGATTGCGGATACAATGATGCCTGAAGCTTTTGAGGAAGGCGGAAGATTTGTTGCACTTGCAACAGCACTTGGATTTTTTATTGCTTTTGTTGTTAATCATTTATCTGAATAAAAGGAGAAAAAATAAAGGTTTACCTTTTCGCTATTCATATATTATTGCTTTTACTAACATCACCCTTTAATTTTGCTTTGTGAATGTACATAGCATTATCAGCTCTTGAAAATAATGCATATATATTTTCACTACTGTTTTTATCTTGAGTGGCATATCCATATGAAAGCCAAATTCTTTGTTGACCATTTTTGTTATGATTTACCAACAAATCATTTGTGTGGGCAAGAAGTCCTTCAACCAAATCAATATCTGTCTCTTTACAGAGAACACAAAATTCATCTCCACCGATTCTATATGTTTGGCCAACTTTAGAAAAAGCTTCTTTGATAAGCATTGCGGCATCAAAAATTATCAAGTCTCCAACTCTATGACCAAATGTGTCGTTTATTTCTTTTAGGTTATTTATATCAAAAACAAGAATTGTTATTGCTTCATTGCTTTTTTCATGTTTCTCCATTTCTTTTTGAAATGCTGCGCGATTTTTAATTCCGGTCTGAACATCATATGTAAATTGCATGTCACAAACATAAATATAATACAGCAGTAGTGATATTGAGACGCTTCCCCAGATCAATAAAACCTTACTGAAAAGAATTTGAATAATAATTGCAAATATGGGCAAAGAATAAATAGTGGCTATGATTACTCTATCTCTCTTTTCATCTTCAGTATTATTGCTTAGTAGTGTTTTGAACACAGCTAAATAGTAGATTGCAAAAACCAATGTGGGAAGCATGAATAAATTGCCGCGAATATATTGATTTTGTGCATCTACAGAAAAGATCCAACCTGTTTCATAACTTGCAATGCAAACAATAGCATTTATATATAAAGGTATTGCTGCTATCCCGATATAAAAGCTTTTCTTAATACTGCTTTTCAGAAAAAACAATAGTATAAAGGGTACTAAAGGACTCAAAGAAAATCCAATTATGTTTAATATTCGGTGAAGTATGACAAGAGAAGGACTACTTGAAGTTTCTAACAATATTGTTGCAAATTCTAGTGCAAGCAAGATTAGTGTGGTAACTGCAATGTAAATATATACTCTATTTCTATATTTGCCAATGGCAAAATTGCGTTTCGCCAAGAAAATAGTAAAGCAAAGTGAGATGCTTGAAAAAACATATAAACTTAAGTATGCCAACACTTTGTTTCACCTCAACTTCATACTCATGTCTGAGTTTATTGTATCACACCATGTATGTTATCAAAAGAAACCTTAAAAAACAAGCCAAAGGCAAGATGATTTGATTTCAAGCGTATTTACTGTAGACAAAACAAGATTAAACAAAATTATCCTAGGATAATATTTCGCCATCGGTTGAGATTGTGACAATTTGCCATGGAATGAGTTTCCCTGAGTTGAGTAAAGCCGTTTTAACTGCACTAACTATTCCGCCGCAGCAAGGAACTTCCATCCGAACTACAGTAACAGACTTGATTTCATTTATGCTTAGAATTGCGGTGAGTTTTTCACTGTAATCTCCTTCATCAAGTTTCGGACATCCGATGATTGTAATTTTGTTTTTCATATATTTGTTATGAAAATCGCCGTATGCATATGCTGAACAGTCTGCAGCAATAAGCAGATCGGCATTTTGAAAATATGGTGCGTTTGTCGGAACAAGTTTGATTTGTACAGGCCACTGATTAAGCTGTGTTGATGCAGATTGTGCCGGAATATTTTGAAAATCTGATTTTTGAACATTGTCGTGTTTCAAAACTTTTGAATGAGTGCCGGGACATCCACATGCCAGAGTTTCTGGTTGAACCAAATCTTCTGCATCTTTAATTTTTGCAGCTACAGCCGCTTCATCATATTCAAGAGTATCTCGCTCTTCAAAAGTAATTGCTCCGGTTGGGCAGACCGGCAAACAATTTCCAAGTCCGTCACAGTAATCATCTCGAAGCAGTTTAGCTTTTCCGTCGACCAATCCTATAGCTCCTTCATGACACGCAGATACACATAGTCCACATCCATTACATTCGTCTTCATTGATGTTAATAATTTGTCTTAGCATAATCGTAGTCCTTTCATATTTGTATTGATATTACAAACAAATTGTATTATACTAAGCAAGAATAGTACGTTGCAAATGCAACAGAAAGGAAAATATTTTGAAATACTCTGATGTTATATGCAGGAACTCATTGTTTAAAGGATTTAATGAGAAGGATTTAGAATTGATGCTTTCATGTCTTTCCGCAGTAACGCGTCAATACAAGAAAAACAAATTTGTTCTGATGAAGGGCGAAAGAGTAAATCATATCGGTATTGTGCTAAGCGGAAAACTTACCGTGTTCAGCGAGGACGCTGATGGCAATCGAAATATTCTTTCTGAAATTGTGCCGGGTGAGATGTTTGCCGAAGCATTTGCGTTTGCCGAAAATCCAAGAAGCACAGTTTATGTGCAGGCAACAGCAAAAAGTGAGGTACTGAATATTGACTATAAAAAAATTGTGGCGACATGCAACAAGGCATGTTCTTTTCACTCTAATATGATTGGGAATATGCTAAAAATTCTTTCGGGCAAGATACTTATGTTAAACAGTAAACTGGATATAATTTCAAAACGAACAACGCGCAAAAAACTAGCAGCTTTTTTTGAGAAGCAAAAAGTTAATTTTGATTCAAATGTTTTCACAATAAATTTTAACAGAGAAGAATTGGCCGATTATCTTTTTATCGACAGAAGTTCAATGTCGAGGGAACTATGCAAAATGCGTGACGAGGGACTGATTAAATTCAAAAAAAAACAATTTGAAATTGTTGAATAGCAATTAGATATGAGATAATATAAGAGTAAAGATTGGTGACAGAAATCATATTTGATTTTGAAATTTTTGCAATAAAAAACTCGCTTCCTTTCTCGGAAGCGAGTTTTAATTTTAATCTAGCTCATATAATTCACACAATTATTTATCTAATCAACCCAAACCTTTTTCTTTGATCTTTGCATTTATTTCATCAATAAGAGTTCCGGCATTTAGGCTATTACATTTATCTGTGAATGCTTTCCATGCGCCTTCGAAATTCTCCGGTTTTGAAGCAACAACCCTGGTGAGTTCCGGTTCATACCATGCTTCATTCATAAGCTGTGTTCCATTAGCAGTATCATATGCCGGACTTCTGAGAAGGTTAATTTCAGTAGTTAGCGGTGAAGTAACAGCATTCTTTTCTGCTTGTTTGGCTATAACATGTTTTGTGATCCACTCAGGATAAATGCTCGTTGCTTCTGGTGTATTCCAGCCAAGTTCAATACCGGCTATTTGTCTAAATTGTGTTGAAGGATAGAGTTCCCAGATTTTCATCTGTGCTCCTGAAATTGTCTTTGATTCAGGTAGTGTTCTTACGGCCTGGCCCTGTGCATTTTTCTGCCAATTCTTGCCGTCACCTTTGAAACCATATCTCATGAAATCAATTCCATCCGGTGAATAAAGCCATTCATATATCATAAGTATTCTTTGAACTTTAGTTTGGTCAGATCCAACTTTTGCATTAATGCAAGTTGTCTGAACCTCAGGAGGACGCGCACACCACACCGGGTTTTGTCCGGGAGAAAGTGCCAAAGGAGGGATTTCTTTAAGAACATCTTCCGCAGTTGGAATTCTGCCGCCATACAAGTCTTTCAAATTCGCATAGAAGCTTGGGTTATTTTGGAGCTGAATACCGTCAAATTGTGAAAAGTTTGTTGCAATCCAGTATTCATCAGCATTGGAGTATGAACTTCCAAGTTTCTCCTGTGAGAACAAATCCCAAGATTTTGCAGTTCCGGCGAGACAGTTTGGATCCAAAGCTTTGTCATTGAAAAGTTTGTTCCAATATTGTAAAGCAGGCTTAAGTCTTTGTGACAAGAATCCGGGAACCCATTTGCCGGCGTACGTACCGGTATCCTCTTTTACCCAGCTATATGTGTCTACCCAAGGAATGTAGTGGAACTGCCATGTAAATCCACCATATCCATAGCGGATGCCGTTGGTTGTCGAAGTTAACGCTTTAAATAATGCATACTGATCATCAACGGTCTTTATTGGATTGGTATCTGTGTTAATGCCTGCTTTTCTAGCCCAATCATCACGATAGAAGTTGGCAACGGCATAACCAATATCTGTACGAATAAGTGGATAATTGGCATAAGGAAGACCAGGGTAGAAACCATCACTTGAAGCTGCCTTCATACCTCTCATTTGAGGAGAATCGTCATATGTCTTCTTAATCAATGGATAATCGTTTAACCATGAAGGATTAATGTGTGTAAAAACATTACTCTTATTGAGCGTTAAAAAAGCTGTTGAAGTAACATCAATTCTTAACAAATCGGGTAATGTATCTGCTGAAGCTCTGCTCATTATAACTTCAGGCGGAACTACCTCAACACTAATCGAGGCATTAAACATCTTTTGTATTGCATTTCCCAAATCATCTTTGCCAAGATCGACTGAGGCAGTTGACCAACCGACACTGAGATTAACATGATCTTTTAACTTGCTAGCGTCAATTACATTACCCTCAGATATAGGTACACCTTCTACAATAACTGAACCTCCTCCACTCGGATTAGATGAATCAGCAGGTTGTGTTGTAGTAATAGTGTTGCCGAATTCATCCACATATTGAATCTCTTCGACCGGAGCTGTAGATTTTGGTGCGCAAGCAGCCAGAGAGACTACCATTCCAACAACTAGTGCGAAACTAAGAATTTTTCTTATCATTTTCTCGTCCTCCTTATAAAAATACGGTAAATATTTTGTTAACTTACGTTTATTTCAACTTGCTATGTATTCATGATACATTAAGAAAGTGAAAAAGGAAATACCTTTTTCATATAATTTACAAATTATTTACAATTGGCAATTGAGTGGGAATCGATTTACAATAAGGCTTTTCTGTGTTATGATTACGTTTGAAAATAATTTAATATTTTTTGGGAGCATTATTTATGTTAAGTACACTGGTTGTTAACTCTATTCTCACCATTTATTCTTTTGTAATGCTTTTATATGGTGGATACTATTTGTTTACATCCGTATTTGGGTTTTTCAAGGTTAAGCAATATCCACACACCTCCGAGACCACCAAATTTGCCGTTATTATTGCTGCAAGAGACGAAGCAGCAATTATAGAAAATCTTATTGTTTCATTAAAACATCAGAAGTATCCTGATGATATGTATGATATTTTCGTTGTCCCAAACAATTGTACGGATAATACAGCTGAAATTGCTGCCGGTGCCGGAGCATTGGTTGTTGAATGCACAGACGAAGTCAGAAATAAGGGTGAAGTATTATCTTTCATTTTTAGATACATTATTAAGAATAGAGATGTATATGATGCTTATTGCGTTTTTGATGCTGATAACCTTGTACATCCTGGGTTTCTTCAGGCAATGAATGATGCGTTGAACAATGGTGTTAAGATTGCACAAGGTTACAGGGACAGCAAAAATCCGGCTGACTCATTTTTTGCCGGCTATACATCAATATATTATTGGGTTATAAATGGTTTCGTAAACCAGTCCAGAATGGTTTTGGGTTTATCCGGTCTGCTTAACGGCACAGGGTTTATGGTTGCATCGGATGTTATTCGAGAACATGGTTTTGAAACCACTACGTTGACCGAGGATCTGGAATTTTCCGGACAGTGCGCGCTTAATGGATACACCATAAAATGGATTCCTAATGCAATTACATTTGATGAACAGCCGCTAACTTTTGCGGATTCATGGAAACAGAGACGGCGTTGGTCTACCGGTACTGTTCAGTGTATGCAAAAATACGCTAAAAGCCTATTTGCCAGATTACTAAAGGACAGAAAAATAGTCTTCTGGGATCTGCTTTTGCTTTACATTTCTCCGATAGTGCAGGTTGTTGGAATAATTCCAATCGCAATTTTTATCTTGCTTAACCTTTTTAACATTTCTGTGACAGGGAGTATGGCTGTGCTTCAAGCGTGTGTTATTTCAATCTTGATTACATTTGGTTCAGCATTATTATCGAGCATTATATCAGCATTTGCAGTTGTGTTAAAGGAAAAGAAGAATGTGTTCGAAGTGTTTGGTTCTGTATTTACTTTTGCATTTTTTATTCTTACGTGGATACCGATAAATATATTATCTGTATTTACAAGAGATTGTGTATGGCAGCCTATTAAGCATACCAGAACTCTACAACTTTCAGACATAGAAGAATTTGTAACTGATAACGAATAATAACGGAGGATAATAATGTCAAGGAGAATCCTGATTTTGTCTTCAGACATAACCGGAAGAGGACATAAAAGCATTTCTGATTCGATTGTTGAGGAATTCGACATTTTTGAAGGTGAAGAGATAAACGTTAAGGTAATAGATTGTTTTGTTATGACCGGGAGTTTTGCTAAGATGATTGGCAAATCTTACGGAACAGTGACACGCAATGCAAAGTTTATTTGGAAAATGATTTGGGACATATCAACCAATCGTCCGGAAATATTTATTGAAATGACTGAAAATGCGCTTAGGGAAAAACTGTTGGAGTGGATTAAAGAGTTTAATCCTGATTTGATTTTGTCGGTTCATCCAAATTTCAATGCTCCGATGATAAACATTATGAGGGAATCTAAAATTAAAATACCTTTTGTCATTTTCCTTGCGGATATTATCAGCATTTCCAAAATGTGGGTTGATAAGAGGGCTGATTTAATATTGTGTCCAACCGAAGAATCTAAAGGGCGGGCTTTGTCATTCGGAATTGATGAGCGCAAGCTAAAGGTGACAGGGTTTCCCGTAAGAAAAAGATTTTGTGAAAAGGACGGGCATATCTTTTGGGGTGAAAAGTATGACCCCAAAACGCAGCTGGAATGTCTGCTGATGAGTGGCGGTGAGGGTTCCACCAACATGAAAGCAATTGCTGTTATATTAATGACAAAGTTTAATTGTAAAGTGCGAATCGTAACCGGTAATAATACAGCTTTAAGGAAGAGACTTGAGAGCACACTTGTGCCGGAATACAATGGCAGAGTTGAAGTGTTTGGGTTTGTTGACAATATACAGGAATTGATGTTTATTTCAGACATTGCATTTGTGAGGGGGAGTCCAAATGTTATGATGGAAGCTATAATGTGTAATGTGCCAATTGTAATCACGGGATTTCTTCCGGGGCAGGAGAGCGAAAATTCTCAGATTATAGAGAAATACAATCTTGGAGTAGAGTGCTATAATAATAAGAATATTGAAAAGGTCATGAACGATTTGCTTGCCAACGGAGCAGAGAAGCTAAATAGTATAAAGGTTAGTCAGCGAGAATATAGAGAGCCCGGGGCGGCTGCAAACATTGCAAGATTTGTCATTGATCTTATTGACAAACAGTAATGTGAGTTCGTTAAATGGAGGAGTAAATGGATGATATTAAGATCGCATTTCGCGATATAGACGACACATCATATGAGAATATTTTTGGCCGATTTGCAGAAGAAATAGTCCGGTGTCATGCGGCCATTCACAATAAATCAGGATTGGGTAACGAATATTTGGGCTGGCTCGAAAAACCAAGAGACTACGATAGAGATGAATTTAATCGCATATCCGTTGCCGCCCAAAAGGTTAGAGATGACTCAGATGTGTTTCTTATTATTGGCATCGGCGGCTCATATCTTGGAGCACGCGCAGCAATTGAGGCGCTCAGCAATAATTTTTATAACCAAGTTAATCCCGTGCAAATTTATTTCATAGGCCATAACATGAGTTCTTCATACATTTCTGATTTGCTCGAGCTTATCAAGGACAAGCGTGTTTCAGTTAATGTTATTTCAAAATCCGGAACGACAACAGAACCTGCGCTCGCATTTCGACTTGTCAAACAGATGATGGAAGAAAAGTACGGAGAAGATGCATCAAAAAGGATATATGTGACTACGGATGAAAAACGCGGAGCTTTGAAGGCGCTGGCAGATTTACAAGGATATGAATGCTTTGTTATTCCGGATGATATTGGCGGAAGATATTCAGTGCTAACTCCGGTTGGACTACTGCCAATTGCTGTCGCCGGCATAGACATTAATGAATTGATGCGGGGCGCCGGTGAAGGAATGACTGAATATGCAAGCACTGATTATATTAATAATGAGTGCTATAAATATGTTGTTTGTAGAAATTTGCAATATCGCTTAGGCAAAAAGGTGGAAGTCTTGGTCAACTATGAACCCAATATGGCATTTTTCGGACAGTGGTGGGAACAACTTTACGGGGAGAGCGAAGGCAAGGATGGCAAAGGACTTTTCCCGACATCGGCAAACTTTACCACCGATCTTCATTCGCTTGGCCAATTTATTCAGGAAGGAAGTCCTATACTTTTTGAAACCGTAATTGATATTATTGAACCGCGCATTGGACTTGCTATTCCCCAAATACCCGATGCAAAAGACGGCCTTGATTATCTTGAGGGTGAAGAAATACAGTATGTGAATCGGACGGCGATGGAGGGTACGATCGAGGCGCATAACAGAGGCAAGGTTTCAAACATAATTATTTCCATTCCCAGAATGAATGAGTATTATATGGGCAAATTGATATTCTTGTTTGAGAAGGCCTGTGGCGTAAGCGGCTACATGCTTGGCGTTAATCCGTTTAATCAGCCGGGAGTTGAAGAATATAAGACTAGTATGTTCAAACTCTTGGGCAAACCCGGATTTTAGCGGATTGTTATAAATGACTGTTAAAAGTACAATTGGGAGGAAGTCTTCATATTATGAAGGACACTGAAAAAAATAATTCAAAAACTTATAGAGCAAGGAAAATAATACTCATTATTCTGATTTGTGTTGTAACGGTAATTGCGGTGCCTTTA
>JANYKE010000012.1 GCA_025361685.1 Eubacteriales bacterium
ACAAGATAATAAAGGAAACAAGATAATAAAGGAAACAAGATAATAAAGGAAACAAGATAATAAAGGAAACAAGATAATAGTTTAACTCTACTATCTAATTGTTAGAATAGGAGCACGCAAATGAATGCATTAAAAAACATCGGTAGAAAGATTAAGGGATATTTTGTAGATGTATACAAAGAGCTAAGAAAAGTAGTTTGGCCGACAAGGTTACAACTAATTAACAATACTATTTCTGTATTGGTAGTTTCCTTCTTTATTGGTGCCGTCGTATGGGCAAGTGACGCTGTGTTTGTTCAGCTTGTTAAATTATTTGTCCATAGTTAATTGAGTAAAATATTGAAGGGGGTACTAATTGATGTCGAATGATACAACCAATATTGTTGATGAAATCGAGTCAGTTGACGAGTCAGTTGAACTGAATAATGAGATTATAGATGACATTGAAGAAACGTCCCAAGTTGTCGAACCTGAAGAAGCTGCAGAAGCAATAGAAGCTGAAGAAGCTGCAGATGCTGTCGAGACCGAAGAAGTCATTGAAGCTGACGTGGCTGTCGAGGCTGTTGAGGCTGTTAAATCTGCAGTAACGGATGATCAGGAATATTATGATGAAGACGATGAAAATGTCAAATGGTATGTAGCACATACATATTCAGGATATGAGAATAAGGTTAAGGCTAACTTAGAGAAGATTATTGAGAACCGTGGCATGCAGGATCTTATTTGGGAAATCATCGTGCCGATGGAAGAACAAATTGAAATCAAAGATGGCAGAAGAAAGTCAACATTCAAAAAAGTTTTCCCGGGATACGTTCTAATCAAGATGATTATGACAGACGAAACTTGGTACATTGTTAGAAACGCAACAGGTGTTACAGGGTTTGTAGGACCGGAATCCAAAGCTGTGCCACTTACGGCAGCAGAGATTAGGAAGCTTGGGATTGAAGAAGTCCACACGACTGTCGACTTTGAAGTTAATGATAGAGTCATAGTATCAGAAGGCGCACTCGAGAATTTTGTAGGAACGATCAAAGAAATTCACATGGACAAAAAGAAAGTTTTGGTTTTGGTTTCAATGTTTGGCAGGGAAACTCCTGTCGAGCTGGAATTTACACAGATTTCAAGGATTTAAAAGGTTTAAAAGGTTTAAAAGGTTTTAAAAGGTTTAAAAGGTTTAAAAGGATTTAAAAGGTTTAAAAGGTTTAAAAGATTTAAAGAAGAATTTAAAAAAAGTTTGGGAGGTGGATTCACATGGCAAAAAAAATTACGGGGTACATCAAGCTTCAAATTCCTGCGGGAAAAGCGACTCCGGCGCCACCGGTAGGACCGGCTTTAGGACAACATGGTGTTAACATCATGGGTTTCTGTAAGGATTTCAATGAAAGAACAGCAAAAGACGTAGGGTTAATTATTCCTGTCGTTATCACAGTATTTGCTGACAGATCATTTACATTCATTACAAAGACACCGCCGGCAGCAGTTCTCATTAAGAAGGCCTGCAAAATCGAAAGCGGTTCCGGCGTACCTAATAAGACAAAGGTTGCAAAGATTACAAGAGCGCAGTTGGAAGAAATTGCGACACTCAAGATGCCTGATTTGAATGCAGAAAGTCTTGAATCAGCAGTAAGCATGATCGCAGGAACAGCACGCAGCATGGGCGTAGTAGTAGAAGGTTAGAGTGGGAGGGTTTATCCCGACAATAATTTACCACGAAGGAGAGATTGACTATGAAAAGAGGTAAGAAGTATTTAGAAGGTCTAAAGCTTATTGACAAAACTAAGCTTTATGATTCAAAGGAAGCATTTGAACTTGTTCAAAAGACAGCACCGGCTAAGTTTGACGAGACAGTTGAAGTTCACATTAAGCTGGGCGTTGACTCACGTCATGCAGATCAGCAAGTCAGAGGAGCTGTTGTACTTCCTCACGGAACCGGCAAAACCAAAAGAGTATTGGTATTTGCTAAAGGCGAAAAGTTAAACGAAGCTGAAAAAGCAGGCGCTGACTTCTTTGGCGGCGAGGAATTAATGACTAAGATTCAAAAGGACAACTGGTTTGATTTTGATGTTATTATCGCAACACCGGACATGATGGGTGTCGTTGGCCGACTTGGTAAAGTGCTCGGACCTAAAGGTTTGATGCCTAATCCTAAGTCAGGTACAGTTACAATGGACGTGGCAAGAGCTGTCGAAGAAATCAAAGCCGGTAAGATCGAGTACAGGTTGGACAAGACAAATATTATCCATTGCCCTATCGGCAAGATTTCATTTGGAACTGACAAGCTCGAAGAGAATTACAGAACCCTGATCAACGCGGTTGTTAAGGCTAAGCCTTCAGCAGCTAAGGGTACCTACTTAAGAAGTATTGCAATTTCCTCAACGATGGGCCCGGGCATCCCGCTCGCAACATCGAAGCTGTAAGAAGTTTCAAGAAGCTGCAATAAGTTTCAAGATGCTATAGCAGATTTGAGGGTTGCATTATTTTAAGCGGTGTGATATATTAGCCGTGCTTTACAAATAATTTAATAACGAACGAAAGCTTACGGTTACTTTAACGTAATGAAGACCAAAGACTGCAGGTTCAAAGGTAAAACTTATGTGTAAGATGATAGGTTTCCTGCATAGGTATGAATTAAGCGAAAGTTTATTTTAACTCCTGTTATGTCTTGGTTACTCAAAGATGAAGCGGGAGTTTTTGTTTGAGAAAGGAAGGTGAAATATATGCCAAGTGATAAAGTATTAGCAGAGAAGAAGCAAATAGTTTCGGATTTGACCGATAAACTTAAGAAAGCGAAATCAGCAGTTCTTGTTGACTATTTGGGTTTGACAGTTGAGCAGGACACAGCGCTTCGAATCGAATTTAGCAAGGCAGGTGTTGATTACACAGTTGTTAAGAACACAATGATGTCATTTGCGGCTGACAATGTAGGGCTTAGCGATCTTAAAGCACATCTTAAGGGACCGACCGCCATTGCAATCAGCTATGATGACCTCGTTGCTCCTGCACGTGTTGTTGCAGCCAATGCTAAAAAGTACGATGTCATGGAGATTAAGATTGGTATTCTCGAGGGTGAGATTATCGATGTTGCTCAAGTTAGAGCTTTAGCAGATTTGCCATCGAAGGACGTATTGATTTCAATAGTTCTCGGAACAATGAACGCGCCGATTCGCGGTTTGGCTACTGTATTGAATGGCACTATCAGAGCACTCGCAACAGCATTGAATGCTGTTGCCGAACAAAAAGCAAGTTAATAAATTTTTTAATAATATTTGCAAGCGGTAATTTTAAGTAAATAAATAAGTAAATTTTTAAAAATGAAAAATCATAAAAAAATTATATTAAATTAAATGGAGGATTATTAAAATGGCTAGCGATAAAGTAAATGCATTAATGGAAGAAATCAAAGTATTAACAGTATTGGAATTATCTGAACTTGTTAAAGCTCTCGAAGAAGAGTTTGGCGTATCAGCAGCAGCACCTATGGCAGCAGCAGCTCCTGCAGCAGCAGTAGTTGTTGAAGAAGAGAAGACTGAATTTGACGTAGTTCTTACAGATTTCGGCGCAGAGAAGATTAAGGTTATCAAGGTTGTTAGAGACTTGACAGGCCTTGG
>JANYKE010000072.1 GCA_025361685.1 Eubacteriales bacterium
GCATACGAAGAGAAAGAAGCAAAGCTAAGAGAACAGAACATCTTTAAATAAATAATTTGGAAACGAGCAAAATATTTTAAAATAAATTGCTCGTTTCCAAAATTTGTTTATACTTATATTAAATACCTCATGCCTACCATATATGAGGTTTGTAAAAATATACACACTTCTATTTAACTTCCCAATAAGTTAAGATTCCCTAATACAATATTAAAGGAGAAATACTATGAAGCAAGATGACCTTTTAAAAGAGGCTATCGCAGATGCCAAGGCAGTTCGTGAAACGGCAATGGCAAACGCACGACAAGCTCTTGAAGAAGCATTCGCGCCTAAATTACAGTCAATGTTGAACGCAACACTTCAAAATGAAATTGAAGGTGAAGACGACTTTGGTGATGAAGGCGGTGAGGCAGAATTTGGTGCAGAAACAGATGGTAAAAACGAATTTGCCGCAGATACCTCGGCAGAGGAAGAATTTAACGAAGGCGAACCTGAATCATTCTCAATCAGCGGTGAAGTTACACTTACACCTAACGAAGAGGGTGAAGAAGCAGGTAAAGGTGATTTTGAAGGTGAAGAGTTTGGTGCCGAAGGTGAAGAACCAGAGGAACTTGATGAGTTTTCACTTGAGTCCATCGTTCGTGAACTTGAAGAAGAAGCCGCACTTGAAGAATCAGCAGACTATTTAACTACTTCAAATACAACTGGAGCAGATAAAGCAGAACACAACGCCGTTAAGGGTGTTGAAAAAGCTGGAAGTCAGTTCGCAAAGAAGAAAACTGGTCTTGGATTTACTGCGGTGAAGGAAGAGAAAATTGCATCACCCTCGATGGCTTCGGGTGTTGAAAAAGCTGGAAAATTCCCCGCAAAATCTGGTCAGAAATTCACCGCAGTGAAAGAAGAAACCGAAGAGGAAGAAGTAAATCTTGACGAACTTATCAAAGAACTCAAGAATGAATACGAATCGGCTAACAATGCATCAGCAAGTGAAGTAGAATTGAACGAAGTTAAACAAAGTCTTAATGAGCATCGTAATGTGATTGTGTTCTTACGTAAGAGACTTAACGAAGTGAATCTTTTGAACGCAAAATTGTTATTCACAAATAAACTTTTCAAGAATCATTCGATGAATGAATCTCAGAAGTTACGTGTGATTGAAACTCTTGACCGTGCAATTACGTTGAAAGAATGCAAACTTACCTATTCAACGTTAGAAGAAGCATTCACAGGCATGAAACAAGTAATAGGCAAGTCAGCATCGGCGCGGAAGATTGTTGAATCAATGGCATCACGCCCAATGGGTTCAACCAAACCAAGCGCACAGACGGTAGAGAAATCTATCATCAACGAAGGTACTGAATTGGCAAAGCGTTTCCAAAAATTGGCAGGCATCAAAAAATAACAATTAAACATAGAAGGAGAAATAAATAAATGAGCGCATTATCTGGTATAGAAAAACTTGTGAATACAGAAGGTATGTATCGCAAGCAGATTAATGAGACCAAGCAACTCGTCAACAAGTGGGAAGCATCTGGTCTTTTGGAAGGTATAAGTTCCGACTTTGATAAGCACGGAATGAGCACACTTCTTGAAAATCAAGCGAAACAGTTAATTTCCGAAGTAAACGCAACAGGCACAGGAACAATCGGTGGTAACACAGGTCAGGAAGCATGGACTGGTGTTGCACTTCCGTTGGTTCGTAAAGTGTTCGGTGAAATCGCTTCGAAAGAATTCGTTTCGGTTCAACCGATGAGTCTTCCGTCGGGTCTTGTATTTTACTTGGATTTCAAGTATAACAACAGCCGCTCTGGATTCGGTTCACAAACATCACTGTATGGTAACACAAGTGGTTCGACATTCGATACCATTCAGAATAACGGTCTTTACGGCGCCGGCCGTTTCGGATATTCAATCAATAACTCGAATATCGGCGTTTCATCGTCGGGGTTCACAGCAGCTGCTGCAACATGGGCTGATGTTAACTATGACCTTAACCTTTCAGCATCGGCTGTAGCCAGTCAATTGATGAAAGTTCAAATCCCCGCGTCGA
>JANYKE010000121.1 GCA_025361685.1 Eubacteriales bacterium
TAATAAAACGCGCCAAAAGTTATATTCCGGTTCTCGTGCCGCTGTTTATAAGTGCATTTCGCCGTGCCAACGATCTTGCACTTGCGATGGAGTCAAGATGCTATCGCGGCGGAGAAGGGCGCACCAAGCTTAGACAGTTGAAATTCTGCAGAGCCGATTTTATTGTTACGATAGTTGGAATATTAGTAATTGTTGCAATATTTATCGCAGATAAAATTGTATTTTGAGGGGGTTGTGAAAATGTATTATTTGGGTATTGACTTGGGAGGCAGCAATATTGCAGTTGGACTTTTTGATGATGCCGGAAAAAAAGTCTTGAGCAAGAGTACAAAAACATTGCACGATCGAACCTTTGAAGAGATTGTTAGCGATATGGCACAGCTGTGTCAAAAGATCATCGTTGAGACCAAAATAAGTATTGACGAGATAAAAAGTATCGGCATAGGCACTCCGGGAGCATGCGATTGTGAAAAAGGCATTTTGCTTTATGCTTGTACATTTAGTTTTACTAATGTGAATTTCAGAGAAGAACTGCAAAAATATATTGATCTACCTGTATATATTGAAAACGATGCGAATTGTGCAGTGCTTGCAGAATATTTTGTTGGTGCTGCAAAAGGAATTAGTGACGCGGTCATGATTACTATCGGAACAGGAATCGGTGGTGGGGTTATTGTTGACGGCAAGATAATGACAGGCTTTAACGGGATTGCGGCAGAGCTGGGGCATTTTGTAATTGTAAAGGGTGGCATAAAATGCGGATGTGGCAGAGCCGGCTGTTTCGAAAGCTATGCATCTGCAACTGCAATTATCAGAATGACAAAAGAGTTTATTGAATCAAATCCGGCTACAGGATTGTTAACCTATTGTGATGGTGACATTAACAATGTTTCAGGAAAAACAATTTTTGATGCAGCCAAGTTGGGTGACAAAGATGGAGAAAAGCTCGTTGAAATTTACGAGGATTATCTTGCAGAAGGAATTGCAAGTCTTATTAATATTTTTCAACCCGAAGTATTTCTTGTCGGGGGCGGAGTTTCTAAGGAAGGTGAATACCTTTTGGTTCCGGTGCGAAAAATAGTTTCGGAGAGAACCTACATGGCTAAGTCAGATTTAATTGCTCAGACAAGATTGGTCAAGGCAGAAATGGGAAATGATGCAGGGATGCTTGGCGCGGCCATGCTAGGCAAGGAGTTTTCTCGCGATGCCTAACATTAAAATGACAATTGAATATGATGGAACAAATTATTGCGGCTGGCAAACACAAAAAAATGCAGTATCGGTTTGTGATGTCATTGTCGATGCAATAAAAGAGGTGACAGGGGAAACAGTCAAATTGATTGGATGCAGCAGAACTGATTCCGGTGTGCATGCATATGGACAGGTGGCAAATTTTGTTACCAAATCAGTAATTCCTCCGGAGAAGTTTACGCCAAGCCTAAATGCAGTTCTTCCTGATGACATTGCTATTTTGGAAAGTAAGGAAGCTTCACCAAAATTTCATTCACAGTATAGTGCGAGAAGTAAAATTTATAAGTATGTTGTAAATAATTCAAAGGTTCGTTCGCCACTACTTAAGGATCGTGCATATTTTGTTCCCTGGGGACTAAAGATTACAAAGATGAAAGTCGCTGCAGAATTTTTTGTTGGAGAGCATGATTTTCGTGCACTCTGTTCAGCCGCATCAACGGCCAAGTCACATGTTAGAACAATTTACGATGTAGCTGTTAATAAGAAGGGGAATATTATTGAGATTGATGTTCATGGTGATGGATTTCTATACAACATGGTTAGAATTATTGCAGGAACACTTGTTGATGTCGGAAAAGGCAGAATCGCTGTAGAAGATATTAAAGGAATAATAGAAAATGGGGACAGAAAGAAGGCCGGGATAACCGCACCACCACAAGGACTATATCTGATGGAAATAAAATATTAGTCATTGCCGCATATATTTTGTTGCGCATTTTTCAATTTCACACACGAGTAATTTAGCGGAAAACAGAGTAAAACATATGAAATTCGGAGATATTATTTGTAAAGAGCGAAAATATCAAAAAAAGTTTATAAAAGTACTTGACAGAGCACCTGAAAGTGTATTAGAATAAGCCTTGCAACGCGAAAAGCAGCGTTGAAGAATATGTAGGAGGGAAATAACTGACATGAAAGATACTTTTATGGCCAAAGCCCAGGAAGTTGATAGAAAATGGTATATTGTTGATGCAGAAGGCAAGGTTCTTGGTCGTCTTGCAAGTGAAATTGCTAAAATTTTGAGAGGCAAGAATAAACCAATTTACACACCGCATGTTGACACAGGCGATTTTGTAATTGTTATCAATGCTGAGAAAGTTGCACTCACAGGTAAGAAGTGGGACAAGAAGATTCACAGATATCATACCGGATGGATCGGCGGACTCAAAGAAATGAAGTATTCGCATTTGCTACAAAGAACTCCCGAAAAGGTTATAGAAATCGCTGTTAAAGGTATGCTTCCCCACAATAGCCTTGGCAGACAGATGTACAGAAAATTAAAAGTTTATGTAGGAACCGAGCACAATCACGAAGCCCAGAAGCCTGAAGTTCTGGAACTAAACATATAGTTTAAGGAGGAGAGATAAGATAATGGCTAAAGCAGCGCAGCAGTTTTATGGAACCGGAAGACGAAAGAAGTCAGTTGCAAGAGTTAGGCTTCTGAAAGGCAGCGGACAGATAACAATCAATGATAGAAGCATTGACGATTATTTTGGATTAGAGACTCTTAAACTTATTGTTAGACAGCCCTTTGGTATTACAAATACGGATTCTAAGTTTGATGTATTGTGCAGGGTGCATGGCGGAGGGTTTACAGGTCAGGCAGGTGCAATCAGACACGGCATATCAAGAGCATTGCTTGAAGTGGATCTTGAACACAGACAAGCCTTGAAGAAAGCCGGATTTCTCACCAGAGATGCAAGAATGAAGGAGAGAAAGAAGTATGGTCTCAAAAAAGCGAGAAAGGCATCACAGTTCTCCAAGAGATAATATGTTCATATCGAATTACCGGAACCCTGCAATCAATAGTTGCGGGGTTTTGTTGAGAATGGAGATTTTGATTTGATAAGTGCAGAAAGAAGACAGGAGACATTTTCTCCTGAAGAAACTAGAGAATATGCCGGAGGACTTGCTTCTCAGATTTCGGAGAATTCTGTTGTGCTTCTTTTTGGCGGAATAGGATGTGGCAAAACCGAGTTCGCCAAGGGTTTGGCCGCCGGTCTTGGGGTTAAGGAATATGTGACCAGCCCGACTTTTACTATTTTGCATGAATATGCCGGCAATGTTCCGGTACATCACTTTGACTTATACAGGATAAAGGACTACAATGAATTCCTTGAAAATGGTTTTTTAGAGATTGCGACGGAAACCGGAATTACAATTATCGAGTGGGCCGAGCGCGTTCCGGAATTGATGTCATATCCGACAGCCGTGATTGTAAAGATAGATAAAGATAATGGTAAAGATGATAATTATCGACGGATATCGGTAAATACAATTTGGAAAGAATGATGGTGAAAAGTTTATGCTAGTCTTGGCAATAGACACTTCAACAGAAATCGCATCAGCAGCACTTGTTGAAAATGGTGCAGTTATTTGTGAAGAATCTATCTGTGGAATTAAAACGCATTCGGAACAAATAATGCCGCTTATTGACAGAATGTTAAAGGGCGCAGGCATTAGTATTTCAGATGTCGACGTTTTTGCAGTAGCTAACGGACCGGGTTCATTTACCGGATTGCGAATAGGAATTACTACTGCCAAAGCACTTGCCTATGTTAATAATAAGCCGCTTATTACGGTTAATACACTTGATGCGCTTGCAATGGCAGGGACTGCATTAGTTGAGAATGAAAGGGCAATTATATGCCCAGTGATTGATGCGCGAAACAGACAGGCATTTTCAGCGATATATATTTCTGATAATTGTAAGCAGACAACATCGCAAATATTTCCCGAAAGAATCAGCGATTATTTTGGGAAATTATTACTTGAAATTTATGATGATGTTGGCATGGCAGCAACAAAAAACAATATTGTAAAAAAAGTATTTGTCGGAAATGCAACAGCATACGGAGATATTGCTAAAGCAACATGCGTCGGAAAAATTTCGGAGATAGTTTTTGCAAATGGCGGTGCAGGAACCTGGGCAAGTGCTGATGCATTTTATTTGCGTGAATCACAGGCTGAAAGATTATATAAAGAAAAATAATCAATGATATTTTGCAAAGGATAATTTTTTTATGCTGATAAAAACAAGAAAAATGTTGATTGAAGATTTGGACAGGGTAATGGAAATCGAAGAACAAAGTTTTTCTGTTCCATGGTCACGCGAATCAATGGA
>JANYKE010000136.1 GCA_025361685.1 Eubacteriales bacterium
TTCCAAATTCACGTTGGCTGCTTCTTTATCTGTTAGAAGCTGTTTTAAAACCATTTCAGAAATATATTCAGCAATCCCTTCTTTACTCTTTATTGTGTCAAGTGCAATATGCTGCATAACAAAATGGATAATTGTGCCGATTTCTGCAGAAGAAAATTGTCTTTCGCCTTGCAAGAAATTCGGCTTATCAAATTTGATCACTCTACTATTATCTCCATCTTCATATCTTCGTTTTAATTCTGTAACTGTAATTTTGCTTGGAAGCAATTTATCTCTGAAAGTGTATTTTAATTTTTGTCGTCTCTTTATTGATGACGTCGCCTTAACCTCATTCTGAGTATATCGCTCGACAATTGAAATATCTGGTTTTCTAATACTTGCAATCCATTTCGAATCATTGCTAACAATTCTATCTGATTTAAAATTTTCTGCGCTCAGTCTCAGTTGTTCGCCATTTTCATGAAGAATAATGCATGGACAAATAAAATCAAAATAGTTTTTAGCATTAATCATAAAATGAGGAAGCAATTTTTCTATTCCCCCGGATTCTCCGTGCGTAGAATATGTGCTCCTTCCCCATTTTTCACACGATCCGGCAACGTTTTTAACACTACCTGTGATAATTAGTTTTTCTCTGGCTCTTGTCATTGCTACATAAAGCAATCTCATTTCCTCGGCAATCATTTCGGCAATATATCTGTTGTTAATTGCCGCTTTCATAGGCATGGAGTATTTTACTCTTTTGTCTGCGTTAATGTAATTTAGTCCAAGTCCCAAATCAGTATGTTTGACAATATCTCCACTCAAGTCTTGTAAATTAAGGCTTTTCCCACATCCTGAAAGAAATACAATCGGAAATTCGAGACCCTTGCTTTTGTGAATTGACATAATTCGAACAACATCATCATTTTCACTAAGCAGTTTTGCGATATCACTTTTATCACTGTCTTCTCTAACTCTCTCAATGTATCTTACAAAATTGAAAATACCTTTAAATCCGGTTTCTTCATATTCACCTGCTTTTTCAAAAAGCATTTTCAAATTTGCCTGTCTCATTTCTCCATCAGAATATTTTCCAACCTCATCAAAAAATCCTGTTTCTCGATATATCTTCCAAATAAATTTATCAAGCGGAGTAGAGTAGGAATCACTGCGCCAGCGATCAAGTTTTTCAAATAATTCAATACACTTTGCGTCTCCTATGTTTGCAGCCGATTGCAGACAATCATATATTGAGATATTTATATTTTTCATTCTAATATTTACTAAGTCATCGGGCGTGAACCCTCCAATTGGCGAAAGCATTATTGATAAGAGCGGGATATCACAAAACGGATTATCAATTACCTGCAGTAAAGAAATAATTGTAACTGTTTCCGAAGTTTCGAAATACGCTTCTCCCTTTTCGTTGTAATATGGAATGCCAACTTCTTCGAATACGTTTTCAATTGAAGTCGAGAAATTCTGCGGTGAACGAATCAAAATTACAATATCGCTATATTTTAACGGCCGATATTTTTTTTGATTTCGATCATATATCGCATATCCCTTTTCCTTATCATCTGGATTCATTAATTCCTTGATTCTATTAGCAATCTCCAAAGCTTCACCAAGCGAAGAGTTTATTACAACATCAGAGTATGAAGTGTTAACAATAATAAGTTCGTTTTCAGGCTCTGTTCGAAATTTTTTATCATCAATCTGCGGATACTCCAATCCGCGAACAAGTTCTTCATCGTGCGAATAGTCTAATTCACCCGCCTTTTCGGACATAATAAGATTAAATATATAATTCACTCCGGACAATAAATTTTCTCTGCTACGGAAATTTTTGTGAAGCAGTATTTTTTCATCCTTATCTGTATCATCAACTGCTTCGCATGTTTTAAATGTTCTGTATTTGCTCAAAAATATTTCAGGCATTGCCAACCTAAATTTGTAAATGCACTGTTTTATATCTCCAACCATAAACATATTATCAGAACGTGAAACCATTTTTAGCAGCGTATCTTGAAGCATATTTGTATCCTGATACTCATCAATCATTACTTCTGCAAACTTTTCTCTAAAAATATGTGCGATTGCCGATGGAAGAAATTCGCCGTTGTCGGTGCAGTCAGATAAAATCTTTAGTGCCTGATGTTCAAGATCATTGTAATCGAGTATATTCCTGTTTCTCTTTTTCTCAGAATACGCAATCTCGAATTCTTGAACCATTCTCACCAAAACTCTAAGATGCGGAAGCATTTCTGTCACTTCACCGGCAAATATTTTTGATTTATCAACAAATATTTTTTCACTCAATTCCTTCAAAATATCAGAGGCATCTTTGCGCAGACTTGTAAATTCATTTTTAATATATTGATCGGCAGTGTTTTTTGCTTGTTTTGATTTTTCAAACTTTGATTTGCAAATTATTTCATAAATTTTATCCCACTTGCTATTATTTTTTA
>JANYKE010000188.1 GCA_025361685.1 Eubacteriales bacterium
CTCGGGAACGCGAACAAATCTGGAAATAGATTTTTTCGGCGGCGAACCCTTGATGAATATGGAGGTTCTTAAGGCGGTTGTGGATTATGCAAGGTTGAGGGGTGCGGAGAGCAGAAAGCGTTTCAATTTTACGGTTACTACGAACGGAATGAATCTGAGTGAGGATAACATTGAATATATAAACGAGAATATGGGCAATCTTGTTTTGAGCATGGACGGTCGTCAGGCGACCAATGACAATATGCGTAAGACAATAGGCGGAACCGGAAGCTATGATAAGATTGTTACAAAAATCAAAAGAGCCGCCGACAGCAGAAATCAAGATAACTACTATATCAGAGGAACTTTTACTGCTGAGAATCTTGATTTCTCTGAAGATGTGCTGCACATGGCTGATTTGGGATTTCGTCAAATTTCGGTTGAACCGGTGGTTGCCGCAAAGGGCACAGAATACGAAATAAAAGAGGAACATTTACTAAAGTTATTTTCAGAGTATGAAAAACTTGCACAAGAATATGTTAAAAGAAGCAGCACCGATGAATGGTTCAATTTTTTTCACTTTATGCTTGATCTTTCGGGCGGCCCCTGCATAGCAAAACGATTATCGGGTTGCGGCGCCGGAACCGAATACGTTGCTGTTGCTCCGAACGGAGATATTTATCCGTGTCATCAGTTTGTTGGGAATAAAGAAATGAGGCTTGGCAATGTTGAAGACGCGGTCGGTTCGACAATGAATTCGAGTGTAACAGAGCTGTTCAAAAAAAATAATGTTTATTCAAAAGAAGAATGCCGGGAGTGCTTCGCAAGATTTTATTGCAGCGGTGGCTGCGCCGCAAACTCGTATCAATTTAACAACAGTGTTGCCGGAGTGTATGAGGTCGGCTGCGAGTTAATGAGAAAAAGAGTTGAATGTGCCCTTTGGATAAAAACACAGTAAAGACACAGGAATAAATTAAATGTTGACTCAAGGCATTTTTAATAATATAATACGCTTATGCGAAAAAAGTTGAAGTATTTTACTATAAGGAGGTTGTATTAATGAAAGCTTCACAATGGATTAAGTTTTACACAGTGCTTATCATAATTGTTGTTGCAGCATTTCTGGCAGTACATGGATTTTCCATGGCACGTGATTTTAATGTTTCAGGTTCAAGTTTTACCCTTAAAAGTGCAAAAGATTCGCGCTTTGGTATCGATATTAAGGGTGGTGCATATATGGTTTTTTATCCGGACGAAACTACTGTTAATTTAAATTCAGTCACGGATGCTCAACTGGAATCATCAAAACAGGTTATTAGGAACAGACTTGATGGACAAGCACTTTTTGATGCAGATATTACAATCGATAACGTTAACAAACGCATTATTGTCGAAATACCGGCAACCGGCGATATGACAACTTTTGATGCACAGACTTACATTAAGTTGATTGGCACAACAGCTCAACTCACATTCAGAGAGGTTGATGAGACAAAAAAGGATGCTAGTGGAAAGTATCTTCCTCTTGATGACAAGATAATTCTCACGGGCGCAGATATTACAGGTGCTACCGCACAAAGAAATACTACAACAGGAAGTTGGGATGTTGCTCTTGATTTTACTACCGAAGCAACAGCAAAATTTTCCGAAGCAACGGGAAGACTTGTGGGCAAGCCAATCGCGATTTTCATGGATAGCCAATTAATTTCTGCTCCAAATGTTCAGGACAAGATCACAACAACTTCAGCTTCAATTACAATGAAGAACACTGATCCAAAAGAGGCACAGGATTTAGCCGCAACAATCAGATCAGGATCATTGCCATTTAAACTTGTGCCAAAACAGGTTCAGTCAATCAGTCCACTTCTTGGACAGGGCGCACTTGATGTGGCAGTTTTGGCCGGACTTATAGCATTGCTTGGTGTAATAATCTTCATGATTCTATATTATAGATTTATGGGATTCGTCGCTTCGATTTGTGTTATCGGTTTGGTAAGTATATTGCTACTTTGTATTTCTTGGCCGGGCATTACACTGACACTGCCCGGAATTGCGGGTATTATATTGACCATAGGTATGTCGGTCGATGCCAACGTAATTATTTATGAAAGAATTCGAGAAGAACTTCGGGATGGAAGAACATTGCTGATGGCTATTCAGGTTGGCTACAAAAGAGGATTTACAGCCATACTTGACGGTCATGTTACAACAATGATTTCATCAGCTGCTTTGTTCGTATTCGGATCAGGTGCAATTAAGGGCTTTGCAACCACTCTGTTTATTGGTATTGTATTAAGTTTTGTTATTTCGATATTCTTCTCAAGAATCATTATGCAAACATTTGCCAGTCTAAAACCATTTAAGAAAATATGGATGTATGGCATGAAAAGGAGGACTGTATTATGAGACCATTAGATTTTATGGGCAAGAGATTTTTCTTCTTCGGTGTGTCAACTTTAATAATTATTGTTGGCCTTGTAAGCTTCTTTGCTAAGGGCTATCGAGTGGATATTTCATTCACGGGTGGAACAGAACTTCAATACCAAGTTAAAAGCAGTACAGTTGATGATTCGAAAGCAGTTGATATTGTCACAAAAGTTTCCGGTGGTCGACAGGTTTCGACACAAACGCTTACAACAATTTCAGGATTGAATTCATCTGAAGCAATAAATTTACTTCTTATAAAAATTGGAGGGACTACGCCGCTAAGCTCGGATCAAATCACTGAGATTAATACGCAGATGCATCAGCAATACATTGTGGACGGGGTGGATCAGGTTGTCGGAAATGCTGAGGTAAATACTGTTGAACCGTCGATAGGATCAGAACTTTTGTTCAATGCTATAAAGGCAGTCCTGATATCATTTTTGTTAATAATAATTTATTTGGCAATAAGATTTAGAGTTGTGTCCGGCGTATCAATGGCAATATTTTCTGTTGTAGCACTTTTGACAGACATTACTGTAATGTTTACTGTGTACGGATTATTCTCAATTCCAATCAACGGCTCATTTGTCGCCGCGGTATTGACTGTAATTGGTTACTCAATCAGTGATACGATTATAGTCTTTGACAGATTTCGAGAAAATGCAAGTATGCTTAAGAAGCTGTCACCATTTGAAGTTGTTAATCATAGCATAATGCAGACTCTCGGAAGAACGATTAACACATCACTAACTGTTATTTTCTCTATATCGTGCGTTTACGTACTTGCTTTTATTAATAACATTTCTGCTTTAACAGAGTTTTCATTCCCGCTTGTTATCGGTATCATTTCGGGAACATATTCATCGGTACTTGTTGCTGCACCGTTATGGGCTATGTGGAAAAATAGAACAATTGCTAAGGATTTAAAGACCGGCAAAGGTTCAGGCAAGGCAAAAAGAGCAACTGCA
>JANYKE010000200.1 GCA_025361685.1 Eubacteriales bacterium
CTTGCAAGCGTTTCAATAAAAAAGCCAAAACACGACAATTTGCCCTGCAATTCGCACGTTTTTTATTTACTTTAGTATTGAGATAAAGTATACTTACATTGGGCAGATTTATAAGGAGGCTTGACTTGGCGAAGTTTGAAAAATTACTGAAAAGTAAAATTTTTATAACAGCAGTAATCATTGTATTCCTTTTCACGCTGGTTTCGATGGGCAACAAGGCCGGACTTTATTCATTTGACCTTACCGGAATCATTTTCAAACCAATCCAGAGTACATTTTCAAGCATTGCCAACTCATTTAACAAGAATTCTGATTCGCAAAGTCTGCGAATGGAGAACGAACAGTTGAAGGAAGAAATTGTCAATCTCAATAAAAAAATATCAGCCGCGTCTGCATTTGAGAGCATGCAAAACCAGCTTGAAGAAACTTTGCAGCTTAAGGATAGACTTAGCAATTTCGATTTCCTGCCTGCAGATATTATTTCCAAAGATGCGGGCAACTGGAGCGAGGTTTTTGTAATAAACAAAGGTTCTGCAGATGGGATTGGCAAGGGTAATGTTGTGGTATTTGGAATGGGACTTGTCGGGAAAATTATTTCTAGCAGTGTCAACACATCAAAGGTTCAAACAATTATTGACCCGGAGAGCGCTGTCGGTGCACGAATAACAAGCAACAGAAGTCTCGTTGAAGTTGTTGGAGATATTAGATATAAGGGCAGCGGGCAATGCTTAGTGAAATACATTGACAATGACGTCAATATTATGCTTGATGAATATATCGAAACATCCGGACTTGAAGGTTCGATTTTCCCTAAAGGAATTATTATTGGTAAGGTTGTAAAAATTGATGAAGGGATTGTTGAGAGAAAGTCTGCTGTAATTCAACCTTTATTCGACATAAATTCTTTGGAGACTGTTTTTGTTCTGAAGGAGAAAATTCAATGAAGGCTAGATATTTGGTCGGATTTCTCGCATTAATACTTCTTGCTGTTTTTCAGTGCACAGTGGCAGAAAATTTTTCATTTGGCAGTGTTCCGATTAAGCCCAATTTTTTACTTATTGCCATAATAATGTATTCGTTCTACAACGGATATATTAAAGGCGCAGTCTGCGGTCTTACAGCAGGAATTATGCAGGACCTACTGACAGGAATGAATTTCGGACTATACACTATTCTTGGGGTTTTGATTGGGATTGGAGTCGGATATCTTAACAAAAGATTTTATCGCGACAATCCGATATTCATCATATTGTCAGTATTTGCAGGGACGTTCGTATATGAACTTATAACAGGAATTATTTTGAATATTAAGATGCTTGATTTTCAGACGATATTATTCGGAGTAAGATTTGTAATTCTACCTGAAGCATTATATAATTTGCTAATTGCGATCGTAATATACGGAGTATTGAGATTGCTAAGAATTATATCAAAGGGAAGATTTTTTGCGGATGGCAGACACAGAGAAAGGACCATTGAATGGAGAGGTTTCTGAAAATACTGAATAATAGATATTTTGTTTTTACAGCTTTTGTAGTTACTTTTTGCATACTTCTTGCATTTCAGTTGTTTAATCTTCAGATTATCAACGGGGAAAGCAATTCTGAGACTGCAGCAAAAGTTGGCATGAGATATACAACTATCGCTGCGCCGCGCGGTGATATACTTGATTCCAATAATAATCCGATTGCGACAAGCAGAGCAGGATATTCTGTTACAATTGCCCGCACAAACATTAAGGCTGCTGATCGTGATGCAATGCTTCTTAAGCTTGTTAATATTTTTCAAAAGAACAGTGATAGTTATAACGTAGATCTTTCAAAATATCTTACTTTTAATCCAATAGATTTTGGAAGCAATATTAAGGACAATCAAGATAATATTGCCAAATGGAAAAGCGATATGAGCATTACGAATGCACAGACCCCGGAAGAGATATTCAGATATCTGCGTGATAATATGTTTGCAATTGACAAGAGTTATTCGGATGAAGATGCGTATAAAATTTTAACATTGAGGTATGCTTTGTTTATAAAAGGATACAGCGTAACAAGTCCATTTACACTTGCAACGGATGTTAAGAAAGAAACTGTAATCGAGATTTCCGAAAGGAAAGAAGAATTTCCGGGCATCAGTATTGAATCCGAAACAATCAGGCAGTATAACAATGCGGTAGATGAGTCACATGTAATTGGTTATATTGGAAATATCAGTCCCGAAGAGTATGCGGCTAAAAAGGATGCGGGTTATACGGAGCAAGACTATATTGGCAAATCCGGAATAGAGCTTGCCTTGGAGGATAAGCTTAGAGGAATGAACGGATCGCAATTGGCTTCTGTCAATGCCAAGGGTGATGTGGTAGAACAGGTCAAGGATGTTGAGCCGATACCCGGCAGTGATGTTGTACTTACAATTGATCAGAATTTGCAAAAGGTGGCTGCTGAAGCGCTTAAAAAACAGATTAGCGTAATTAAGAATGACGCAAATTACACTAACAATTTCGGAGATTGTAACGTGGGTTCTCTTGTTGCAATTGATGTGAACAGCGGCGCGGTGCTGGCGATGGCAAGTTATCCGAATTTTGATCCGACAATATTTATCAGCAACACGGACGATAGCAGGCAAAGAAGGGCAACTGTGCTTTTGGATAAATATTCTCCGACATTAAACAGAGCAGTATATGGAGAATATGCGCCGGGTTCAACTTTTAAATCGTTGGTTGCAGTCACCGGACTTGAAACAGGAAATATTAATGAAAATACTCTTATTTATTCGCCAAAGTCTATTGAAGAGGAGGGGCAGACATTAACATGTTTGTCAGACCATGGTACAATAAATGTGGTTTCAGCTTTGCGTGTTTCATGCAACACATTCTTCTATAAGGTCGGAATGATGACAGGGCTTGACAGTATTAACAATTATGCAAACAAGTTTGGATTTGGGAAGAAGACCGGTATCGAGATTGGAGATAATCAGGGATTCATTGCAGATAAAGCTTACAAGACTGAGGTCACACTGGGAGAAGGAACATGGGGATTTGCCGATACGGCATATACTGCAATTGGTCAAAGATTTACGAAGGCAACGCCGATTCAAATTGCAAATTATTGTGCCGCTCTGGCAAACGGAGGGAAATTATACAGTCCGCACATTGTCAAGAAAATTGTTCAAAACAATGGCGATGCAGTTTCAACTGATATAAAATTTACTGAGACCGGAGTTAGTCAGAAGACGCTTGATATTGTTAAAAAAGGCATGGTTCAGGTAAGTCAAAACAGGCCTGAGGATTTCGCAAAACTTTGGTCAAAAGGAATTGAGGTTGCTGTTAAGACAGGAACTGCGGAAGTGGGGGATGAAGCTGTGGGCCGTTCTTCAAATGCAATCTACATGTGTTATGCGCCTGCAGATAAACCAAGGATTGCGATTGCAATAGTCATGGAGCGAGGAGTATGGGGAGTAAATGCGACGCCTATCGCAACAAAAATGCTTGAACAATATTTCAATACAGACGTGGAAGTTACACCGGAACCTGATATTATAAGCAATGAAAATGTAAAAATATTAAATTAGTAAATTCAGATATCTTGAACTCAAAACTTTTTTTAATCTACGAAGGAAAAGAAGGGGAAAGAAATGCTAAAGTTTTGTTTTTCATTTCTTTC
>JANYKE010000233.1 GCA_025361685.1 Eubacteriales bacterium
GTGTAGCAAGGAACCGTCCCCTGCTACAGATTTTTTATCCCAACTTATTTTCAATTCTTGTCTCTGTCTTGCCGGTCTCCAAAGAAATAAATCTTGTGGCAAGAGAAACTTTATTATCCTCATTAAGTGATGACCATATTGCATCCGTGAACTCATCAATATCGGAACATATTTCGACCAACTTTGGCTCTCCTTCGAACGAAGGAAGCGGATCACCATCGCCACTGTATGTATGAATAAAATGGCCCGTGCCCGACACCGGTTCGTCGAAATTAAAGAAAAATCGAAGTGCAGAACTTGGGTCGCCGTCCATACTCTTAAGAATTGAAAGTTTATACTTCGCCTTGCCGGCAGCAATCTCAACAATACCTGAAATCCTCGGCGTGTAGTTAGGCGGATCATCTTCAAAGGTCCTGCTCGTAAGTGCATCTTCAAAAGAATTGTCAATGCTGATAAAATCAAAAATGGTATCAGTCTGATTACCATTTGTAACAATTGTCATGTTGTCCAAAATTCTTATTGGATCATAGATAACATTTGTCGGATCAGAAAGTTTAGAAATATCGAACGCCTTATTTTTTATCGCCATTCCATCATTAATAAAAATTCTGTTGCGGCTGTTAACACTTCGCCCCATAGTAAAATAAGCAATGACGGCGTTCATGCCATCTCTGCTTATTCCCAAAACTATCCCTCTTCCGGGGTAAGAATTGCGCCTTAATCGCTCTGCAATACTTGAACAAGTATAGCTCACTTCGTTGCCCATAATGTATGCCTCCTTAATAGTGATATCATGTATATAATATCGCGATAGCATCATTATTGCAAGCACAATATTTTGCCAAATCTATTTAGTTTTGCGCTTAATGTGGCCGGCTAATTTGACAAACTCCCACCAAACTGTGGCTACAAAAGCGATTGCGATTGCTGCAATAAATGCATTCGGCGGCAGCGCCACCGTCTTGGCAATCAAATTTCCGAATGGAGAATAAACAATCAATAGCAGTGCTGAAACTATTCCTATATTCACGCCGACTACCACTTTGTCAATGCGTCTAACCCTGCCTGTTTCATAATCAACCCTATTCTTTTTAAAAAATCTGCCAAAAACAAAATCTGTTTTTGAAGAATTAACATACACAAGAAATAGATTAGCAAAAACCAGAATTGTAAGCGCAAAACTTGAGGCCTCGCCTTGCGGCCAATCCAAAACGTTCATCAAATAAATGTATGAAATAAATGTTGTGGCAAATATCGCAAACCCCTGCAGCAAAGACTTTATCAATACATCCTTGCTTGCCAACGATTCCTTTGACGAACGAGGCTTGCGATCCATTATGTCTCGCTCTGCCGGGTGTCGTTCAAACACGATAGAACATGTCGGGTCAATAATAAGTTCGAGAAGCACAATATGTATCGGCAATAGCAAAACCGGTATCCCCAGCAACGGACATATGAGCGCCATTAGCACAATCGGAATATGAATTGTAAATACATAGCCGACTGCCTTTTTGATATTATCGAAAATGCGACGACCGTCTTTTACCGTTTCCACTATCGTTGTGAAATTGTCGTCAAGCAAAACCATGTCCGCCGCCTCTTTAGCAACATTTGTTCCACGCAATCCCATTGCCACACCAATGTCAGCGAGCTTAAGCGCGGGCGCATCATTAACGCCATCTCCGCCCATTGCAACAACTTCGCCGGCATCTTTAAACGCCTGCACTATGCGCATCTTGTGATTCGGAATGACGCGCGAAAATATATTGGTACTTATGCAGGCTGCCCTTAACTCTTCATCCGACATCGCATCAATCTCTTTACCCGTCAAAATATTATCCGGATTTTGAATCCCTATTTTCCTGGCAATCGACTGTGCCGTAATCCCGTTATCGCCCGTAATCATAACTACGCGGATGCCGGCCTTCGTACATTTCTTAATCGCGTTTGGAACAGCCTCACGCGGCGGATCTTTCAGTCCTATCAGTCCCAAAAATTCAAGGGCGTTTTGTTCCAGCTCATCCGGGATTTGTGTTATATCACATTTTCTTGCAACTGCGATAACTCTGAATCCTTGAGTCGACATCCTCATCTGTTCGTCTGTTATTTTTTTGTAATCCTCATCGGACAAAACGCAAATAGGCAAAATGCTTTCAGGCGAACCTTTGGCTGCCAAACAATTTCTTCCGTCGATTTCCCAGATGTGTCCCATCATTTTTTTTTCGGAAGAAAATGGATATTCGCTAACAAGCTTTGTGATCTTGCTAAAGTAATCTTCGGAATTGGCATATGCAAGAATCGCTTTTTCGATCGGATCATATGGCTGGTTTTCGCAGCCGAGTACGCTATACATTTTAAAATCTTCAACATTTTTGACGTCGTCCTTGAGTGTGAATGTTTCTTGAACAGTCATTTTGTTCTGTGTCAGCGTGCCTGTTTTGTCGACACATAAAACTGTAACGGCACCCAAAGTTTCGACTGCGGGTATGCGGCGAATGAGTGCATTCTTCTTGGCGAGTCTTGCTGCTCCCATTGCGAGGAACACGGTGAGGATAACCGGAAACTCTTCCGGAATAATAGCCATGGCCAACGTGATGCCGCCAATAATACTGTGAGTTATTCGCTCGAATAGATTGGTCAGCATATACGGATCATTTGCAAGACTGTAAAATGTAAATACTGTAACCAGAACAAATAGTCCGGCTCCAATAAGCGCGCAAACTTTAATAAGTTTACGAGTCTGGTTCTCGAGCGGAGTGGCACCTTGCGTTACGCTCACCAGTGCAGCACCTATCTTGCCATACTCTGTTGCAGCTCCAACACTCGTGACTTCGACAATTGCACTTCCCTGAATGACAGTAGTTCCGGAATAGCAACAGTTTTTCTTCCAATAGTTTTCAGCATCCAAATCAATATTGTTGACTCTCTTCCATACGGTTTCGCTTTCGCCGGTCAACGTCGATTCGTCCACGCCCAAGTCAAACATCTCCAAAATTTTTCCGTCTGCAGATATTCGGTCGCCCTCTTCAAAAATCATTAAGTCACCGGCAGCAACGTCGCGTGTTTCAACATCGATAATTTCAGCGTTTCTAATAACTTTAACTTTTGGAGAAGACAAATCCTTGAGAGCTTGGATTGTTTTATCCGTGCGCCATTCCTGGAAAATATTTATTCCTGACATGAA
>JANYKE010000003.1 GCA_025361685.1 Eubacteriales bacterium
GGAAAAGTAATCGGAAAGCAGGGAAGGATTGCAAAGGCGATCAGAACTGTTATTAAAAGTGCTTCGGTAAGAAGTACAAAGAAAGTATTTGTAGATATAATATAATATGCAGGATTTTCTTACGATTGGTCAAATCACAAATACACATGGATTAAGAGGTGAACTTAAGGTTTTACCTCTTACAGATGACCCGAAAAGATACAACAGTCTGAAAAAAGTATTCGTTTCATCCAATGGTTCATCCCCTAAAATATCGGAATTTGAAATAGAAGGAGTAAAATATTTCAAAAATTTTGTAATACTTAAATTTATTGGTCTGGACAAATTTGATGATGCAGTTTTTCTAAAAAGATCATCAATTATGATTGATAGAAATGATGCCGTAACACCACCCAAAGACTCATATTTTATTTTTGATTTAATTGGCATAAAAGTTTACGATGAAGGAAAAACTTTTCTGGGAGATATTACAGATGTCATTCAGACCGGAAGCAACGATTGTTATAATGTGAAAAAAGAAGATGGCACGGAGTTCTTCATTCCTGCGATAAAAACGGTAGTAATTGATGTTGATATCGCAACAAAAGAAATGATTGTTAGTCTGCCGAAAGGATTGATAGATTGATGAAAAAATTAATCATAAGCTTCAATTCTTCATACAGACAATATACCGTAAATGAGATTAACAATTTGTGCAGGCAAATTACAAAAGAAAATTTTATAATTTCCGACTTATCGTCCGACGTAATAGTGCTTGAATTTAGTGGCATTGTGAATTACATGGAATTTTCAGAATTGGTACGAAGCAGTACCTGTGCCTTTATTAGGCATATTTGTCCGGTAGATTTTGAAACAGATAATTATCTTGATATGGCAGCAAAAGCATTGCCTTATTGTGATACTGAACTAACGTTTTCTATTCAAACGCGTTGCTTGACCGAAGAACATAAAACTTCACCGTCTGAAATAAATAAATTTACAGCCGGCGAACTAATAAAGAATGGCTTTACATTAAATGTTAAAAATCCCGAACAGGTCATATCAATTGTTACAAATGATGAAGTCTATTACGTTGGCATTTCCAATGCAAGACTGAACCTTAGCAATTGGCCTGGAGGGATAAGACATTTTGCGGTTGAGAAGGAGCAGATAAGCCGATCTGAATTTAAACTTCTCGAAGCTCTTGAAGTATTTGAAATAGATACAGATAACTTTAAGACAGCTCTTGATCTTGGTGCGGCGCCAGGTGGTTGGACAAGGATGCTTACAAAGAGAGGAATAAATGTTGCCGCTGTTGATCCTTCAAAGTTGGATGCAAGAATAAGTAACAATAAGAATGTAAAAGTTTTTCAAGAAAAAGCAGAAGTGTATCTCTTAAAGAATGTTAATGCAAAATTTGATATAATTGTGAATGATATGAGAATGGACAGTAATGATTCTTGCAGACTTATGAACGAAGCTTCACACTACTTATCCAGTGATGGTTATGGTATCATTACATTAAAATTAATTCCTGAAAAGCTTATGAAGCAAATTGGCAAGTCGCTTGAAATATTAAGGAACAAATATGATATTGTCGGAGTGCGACAACTTTTCCATAACAGAAACGAAGTTACTGTTGCTGTTAAAAGAAAGTAAGGAGAATAAAATGAAAAAATACAGTTTAAATGAATTAAGAAAGATGTATTTGGATTTCTTTGTTTCAAAAGGACATCTTAAAATGGAAAGCTTTTCTTTGATTCCAAAAAATGATAAAAGTCTTCTTTTAATCAATGCCGGAATGGCACCACTTAAACAGTATTTTACAGGTGAGCAAAAAGCCGACTGCGACAGAATAACAACTTGTCAAAAGTGTATACGAACTCTAGACATTGATAATGTTGGCAAAACATCAAGACACGGAACTTTTTTTGAAATGCTTGGCAATTTTTCTTTTGGAGATTATTTTAAGAAAGAGGCAATTGCATGGGCATGGGAATTTTTGACTGAAGTGGTTGAAATTCCAAAAGGACTTTTATATGCATCAGTGTATGAAGAAGACGACGAAGCATATGATATATGGAAAAATGATATTGGACTCGCACCTGAAAGAATTTTCAGAATGGGAAAAGACGACAATTTCTGGGAACTTGCATCCGGTCCTTGTGGTCCATGTTCTGAGATATATTTTGACAGAGGAGAAAAATATGGTTGTGGTTCTGCAGACTGTACAGTAGGATGCAACTGCGACCGATATGTAGAATTGTGGAATCTCGTTTTCACTCAATTCAACAGAGCTGAAGACGGAAGTTATTCTCCGTTATCAAGAAAAAATATTGACACAGGCATGGGACTTGAGAGACTTGCTTGTGCTGTTCAGGATGTTCCAAATCTTTTTGAAGTTGATTCAATAAAAAAAGTTGTTGATTATGTTTCTGAACTTACTGGCCATCAATACAGCGGAACTTCCTCAGATAATGATGTTTCAATCCGCATTATTACTGATCATACAAGGAGCGCCGTAATGATGATATCCGATGGTGTGAAGCCATCCAACGAGGGAAGAGGATATGTTCTTAGAAGATTATTGCGACGAGCAGCAAGACATGGCAAACTGATTGGAATCAAAGAAGGGTTTTTGCACAACATTGCTAAAGTTGTAATTGCAGAATCTTGTGAAGCATATCCTGAACTTGAAAAAAATAGCACATACATTGACAAAATGATCAAGACTGAAGAAGATAATTTTCAGAAAACAATTAACCAAGGATTGAATATTTTAAACGAGCAAATCATCAAAATAAAAAAAGATGGCAATTCAAATTTGCCGGGTGATATTGCTTTCAAACTTCATGACACATATGGATTTCCGATTGATATCACAAAAGAAATATGCATGGAAAATAAAATTACTGTTGACGAAGAAGGTTTTACAACGCTTATGTCTGTTCAAAAAAGTAATGCACGTGAAGCATTTTTAAACAGAGTAGGTTCTTCATGGAGCGAAAACATTCTTTCACAATTAACGGATGAGTACACAACTGAATTTTTAGGCTATGAAACATTATCGTGCAATGCATCAATTAAATGCATTATTATGGATGACAGTTTTGTTGAGGAAGCCTCACAAGGCGATGAAATTTCTGTAATACTTGACAAAACTCCTTTTTATGCTGAAAGCGGAGGTCAGGTTGGTGACATCGGTATTATCAAACAAAATGATGATGATGTTTTTGAAATCGAAGTGCTTGATTGTAAAAAGACTTCTAAAGGAATTTTTCTTCACCCGAGCATTGTTTTAAACGGAACTGTAAAAGTCGGCGACAGTGTCAAGGCAATTGTTGATAAAAAAAATAGAAAACTGATTGCTGCAAATCATTCTTGTACACATTTGCTACAGAAGGCTTTGCGCAATGCATTAGGCAGCGATGTTTCGCAAGCCGGATCTTATGTTGATTCGGAAAGATTAAGGTTTGACTTCAATCATTTTGGTTCAATCGATCGGGAGACCCTTGATAAAATTGAAGTTGAAGTAAACAATGCAATATTTGAAGCATTGCCGATAACAATCAAAGAGGTTCCAATTGCTGAAGCAAAAAATGACGGAGTAACTGCACTGTTTGGTGAAAAATATGGTGATATCGTTCGTGTAGTTGCTATGGGCGACTACAGCAAGGAGTTATGCGGGGGCACACATTTAACCAATACATCTCAGGCATCTTGTATTAAAATTTTGAGCGAAAGTGGCATTGCATCAGGTGTTAGAAGAATTGAAGCTCTAACTTCCTTAAATGCTATTAAGTATTTATGTGAAAAAAATAATCTTCTTTTCCATATTTCGAGTTTATTAAAATCTTCGCCTGATGAAAGTTTTAAGAAGGTTGAATTGCAATCTTATGAATTGAAATCTTTACGCAAACAGATTTCGGAACTGAAAAGCACAAGTGCTACAGCAGGAGTAGACCAACTAATCAGCGATGCTATAATCCAAAACGATGTAAAAATTGTTTCAGGCATTTTCAGCGACATGGATGTTGTGACTCTCAGAAACACAGCTGACACAATAAAAAATAAAGCTGGAATGAGTGTTGTAATTTTGGCGTCCGTTATTGAAGGAAAAGTTCAGTTTGTTGTTATGGCATCAAAAGATGCGGTTATTAAAGGCGCGCATTCCGGCAATATCATTAAGGAAACTGCAAAAGTTGCAAACGGAAGTGGAGGCGGGCGTCCTGATTTGGCACAGGCCGGCGGTCTGGACACTTCAAAGACAGCTGATGCTTTAAAAGTTGGAATAGAAATCGCTAAAAATCAAATTGTATAAAGGAGAAACAAGCATGGATCCCTGTATTTTCTGCAAAATTGTTAATAAAGAAATCCCTTCAGAAATCGTATTTGAAAACGAAAAGACTGTTGTGATAAAAGATATTCATCCACAGGCGAGAGTTCATCTACTTGCAATTCCCAAGAAGCATATTGAATGTATAAATGATATTGATGATAGTTTTAGCGAAGATTTGTTGGCGATTCATCTTGCGATAAAAGAAGCTGCATCAATTGCAAATGTTGTTGATACCGGTTATCGTGTAATTTCAAATTGCGGCAGCGGAGCAGGCCAAACTGTTATGCATCTGCATTATCACATCATGGCTGACAAGGGAATAGGCGAGAAACTTATCTAGTTGTTATCAAGTTGTTCAAAAAAAACTTGACCGTATGCTGAATGTACTATATAATAAACTTATCGAAATTGAAGAAGAAATTTTCAATTTGATTACCATCACATTGAGGGGAGGGATATCGGAATGTCAGAGATTAAAATTAGAGAGAATGAGTCTCTTGATAGCGCCCTCAAGAGATTTAAAAGACAGTGTGCAAAGAACGGTGTGATGCAAGAGGTTAGAAAAAGAGAACATTATGAAAAACCCAGCGTTCGCAGAAAGAAAAAAGCTGAGGCTGCAAGGAAGAGAAAATTTAAGTAGAAACTCGTTTATAAAGAAATTCACTTCTAGCCCTGAATAAGGGCTATTTTCTTCGAAAGGTTGATTGTTTTGGATAGAATATATTATGATCATGCTGCTACAACATATGTGAAGCCATACGTGCTTGAAAAAATGCTTCCTTATTTTACTGAAAAATTCGGTAATCCATCATCAATGTATGCATTAGGAAACGAAGCAAAGTCGGCATTGGAAAATGCGCGTGAGATGGTTGCTTCGTGCCTTGGGGCCAAGAAAAATGAAATATATTTTACTGCTTCAGGTTCAGAATCCGACAACTGGGCTATACGTGGTATCGCTCACGCATATTCAAATAAAGGCCGCCACATCATTACAAGCAATATTGAACATCATGCAGTTTTAAACACTTTAAATGATCTGAAAAAAGAAGGATTTGAAATCACTTTTGTTCCGGTTGAGCAAACGGGTATTATTAATCCTGAAACAGTTAGAGCAGCCATAAGACAGGATACAATTCTTATAACTGTTATTTTTGCAAATAATGAAATTGGAACAATTCAGCCAATAGCAGAAATTGGTGATATTGCCAAAGAACATGGTGTTATGTTTCATACCGATGCTGTACAAGCCGCAGGGCATATACCAATTGATGTAAATTTACTTGCTATTGATGCTCTTTCTATTGCTGCACATAAATTCTACGGTCCAAAGGGCGTTGGTGCAATTTTTCTTAGGAATGGAACAAAGATTAAAAAGTTTATTACCGGTGGTGCACAAGAATCAGATAGACGAGCCGGTACAGAAAATGTAGCCGGAATTGTTGGATTAGCAAATGCACTTGAACTATCACTATCAGAACTCGAATCTTCAACAAATAAAATTTTTAAAATACGAAATAAAATAATTGATCAAGTTTTGAGTGAAATCCCATATACGATATTAAATGGTGATAAAGAAATTTGCTTGCCGGGCATAATGAATTTCTCATTTGAATTTATTGAAGGAGAGAGTCTTCTTCTTATGCTTGATATGAAGGGTATTGCAGTTTCAAGTGGTTCTGCTTGTACATCAGGTTCATTGGATCCTTCACATGTGTTATTGGCTATCGGTTTGTCTCATGAACTATGCTCAGGATCTATAAGAGTTTCACTTGGTGATGATAATACCGAGGAGCAAGTTGATTATTTTATTCAGTCGCTTAAAGAAATTGTAGATAAGCTGCGTCAAATGTCACCTCTATATGAACAAATTCAGTTGAAAGGAGATTAACATGTATTCGGAAAAAGTAATGGATCATTTCACAAATCCAAGAAATACCGGGATAATTGAAGATGCAAACGGCATTGGCGAGGTAGGCAATGCAAAGTGCGGAGATATAATGAAGATGTATTTGAAAATTGAAAATGACATAATAGTAGATGTTAAATTCAAAACTTTTGGTTGTGGAGCCGCAATTGCGACGAGCAGTATGGCTACTGAGATGATTAAGGGCATGAAAGTGGAAGATGCCTTGAAACTAACAAATAAAGCCGTTGCAGAAGCTTTGGATGGACTTCCGCAGGTCAAAATGCATTGTTCGGTATTAGCCGAAGAAGCTGTTAAAGCAGCAATTGAGGATTATTATAATAAGCAGAAAAAAGAGGGTTGAAATAAAAGTTTATTAGAAATTTATAATAGATGGTTCAGTGATTTTTTTCAAAATATAAAAACTAAAAATGGGGGAGTGGTAATTACATGATTTCTGTAATTGGCACTCTTTTTTCATAGAAGGTAATATATTTGAATCCTGCATTTTGCAA
>JANYKE010000016.1 GCA_025361685.1 Eubacteriales bacterium
TTGATTTTATGTATATACCTAACGCGTCCAAAATTTCATCATCGGGAGTAATATACAACAAACAAATCTTCCCTCCTTGCAAAGTTCGTTCGCTTACGTAATTTCCTTTTGCCTTTATCCTATCAACCTGAGCTGTTTTTCCAATGATGTAATAATTATCGTCATCGTTTTTAAACACAGTAGCGCGAACAACTTTTCCCATTGAACGCCTGTTGATTGTGGAATGTTCCTTGTAAGTAACCGGTGCAGCAATCGATATGTCTTCCATATTAATTCTGACTAAAGTTTTTCTTTTTCGTTTTGACATTATCTTTGAAACTTCAATATAGTCATGAGTAACACTATACTCATATTCAACATCAAAAGTTCCGTACAAAAGATAAGCAAGATATCCGATTAAAAAAGAAATTAGCGGAGCAAAAAAATCTCGTGAGCTTGAAAAAAATACAAAGCAAATAATAATTAATAATGCTGCTCCGACAATCGTTGCAATTTTATAGAAGGTTACAAGTCCTGTCCTTGCTCTTGGAACTACGCTTTCAACAAAGGTATTCATTTCTTAATACATTCCACCCATTCCGCCCATTCCTCCCGGAGGCATTGGCGCTTCCTTCTCAGGCTTGTCTGCAATTACTGATTCTGTTGTAAGAAGCATTGCTGCAATTGAAGCTGCATTTTGGAGTGCTGATCTTGTAACTTTTGCAGGATCAACAATTCCGCTGGCAATCATATTGACATACTCTTCTTTTGCTGCATCAAACCCAATTCCTTTTTTGCTTGCCTTAACATTCTCAACAATAACTGCACCTTCAAGACCTGAGTTAGCTGCAATCTGTTTTACCGGTTCTTCAAGTGCCTTAATAATAATTTTTATGCCTGTCTTAACATCACCTTCAGCTGTATCTAAAAGTTTTATAACCTTTGGGAGAACATTAATATATGCGGTTCCACCGCCGGAAACAATTCCCTCTTCGACTGCTGCTCTGGTAGCTGCAAGTGCATCTTCAATTCTTAACTTCTTCTCTTTCATCTCAACTTCGGTGGCCGCGCCAACTTGAATTACCGCAACGCCTACTGAAAGTTTAGCAAGTCTCTCCTGAAGTTTTTCTTTATCAAACTCAGAAGTTGTTTCTTCAATCTGTGCTTTTATTGATTTCACGCGTCCTTTTATGTCAGCCGCTTTTCCTGATCCTTCAACGATAATGGTATTTTCTTTTTGGACTTTAACTTGTCTTGCTCTTCCGAGTTGTGCGAGTTGTGTTTCTTTTAGATCAAGTCCAAGTTCTTCTGTAATAACTTCACCGCCTGTCAAAATTGCGATATCCTGAAGCATTGCTTTTCTTCTGTCACCGAATCCGGGTGCCTTAACAGCGACACATGTAAATGTTCCGCGTAGTTTGTTAACAACCAATGTTCCGAGTGCTTCACCTTCAATATCTTCTGCGATAATCAAGAGTTTCTTGCCTTGCTGAACTATCTGCTCAAGTATAGGAAGAATTTCTTGAACGTTGGAAATCTTTTTATCTGTAATCAAGATATATGGATCTTCAAGATCGGCTTCCATCTTATCAGTGTCTGTAACCATATATGCTGAAACATATCCTCTGTCAAATTGCATTCCTTCAACAACTTCAAGATTTGTTAGCATAGTCTTTGATTCCTCAACTGTGATAACTCCATCGTTTCCAACTTTTTCCATAGCGTCAGCAATTAAGTCTCCAATCACTGAATCGTTAGCTGAAATAGAAGCAACCTTTGCAATGTCTTGTTTGCCGCTAATCTTCTGACTCAAATCTTTTATTCCTTTAACTGCAGTTTCAACTGCAAGCTCAATTCCTTTTTTAACGCCAAGAGGATTAGCCCCTGCCGCAACATTTTTCAATCCTTCTCTTACTATTGCCTGGGCTAAAAGTGCAGCAGTTGTGGTTCCGTCACCGGCAACATCGTTTGTTTTTGTTGCAACTTCTTTAACAAGTTGTGCTCCCATGTTCTCGAACACATCTTCAAGTTCAACTTCCTTTGCAATTGTAACACCGTCGTTAGTAATTAATGGTGCTCCGTATTTTTTATCAAGAACAACGTTTCTTCCTTTCGGCCCTAATGTTACTTTGACCGCATCAACCAATTGATTAAGTCCGGACTCTAATGCCTTCCGAGCCTCTTCTCCAAATTTAATATCTTTTGCCATTTTTATTTCCTCCTATTTTGTGCTAATAATTATTCTACTATTGCAAGAATATCAGACTGTTTAATTATTGTGTACTCTTGACCGTCAATCTTAACTTCTGTTCCGGCATACTTGCTTAGTAAAACTTTGTTGCCCACTTTTACTACCATAACAATAGTTTTGCCGTCAACTTCACCGCCGGCGCCAACTGCTACAATCTCCGCAACCTGAGGCTTTTCTTTTGCGCTGCCCGGAAGTACTATTCCACTTTTTGTTGTGTCCACGCTTTCGACCATCTTAACCAAAACTCTGTCTCCCAATGGTTTGATTTTCATTACTTTCCCTCCTTATTTTATATTTACACTCAGCTTTTTTGAGTGCCAAAAATAATTTTATACCACTTCAATATTCAAATCAATAATTTTTTCGAAAAATTTATCGACGCGAACGCAATTCTGAAAAGATATCTTCCGGTGAAACTCCTGTTTCAACCAAAAGAACAAAGATGTGATAGAATAAATCGGATATTTCATTCCTGATTTCTTCCTTATTATTATTCTTCGACGCAATAATTACTTCAGCACTTTCCTCGCCGACCTTTTTCAAAATCTTATCGATTCCTTTGTCGAAAAGGTAATTGGTGTATGAACCTTCATGAGGATTTACTCTTCTGTCTTTTATTACCTCATATAATTCCTTGAGAATTGCACCGCCATCCAACATTTCTTTTTCAATGGCATTTGCATTGGTAATATTATTGAAGAAACATGACATTGCGCCGGTATGACATGCAACGCCAATCTGTTCAACCTTTACAAGTAATGTATCATTATCGCAATCGGCATCAATCGATTTAACATTTTGAAAATGTCCGGTTGTTTCACCTTTATGCCAAATCTCACTTCTGCTTCTGCTGTAAAAATGTGTCTGTCCACTTTCAATAGTTTTGTTAAACGATTCTTCATTCATGTATGCCATCATAAGAACTTCATTTGTAAAAACATCCTGAATAATTGCAGGAATCAAACCGTCATCACTTATTTTTAATCCGTCAAAATTAATTTTTCCCTTTTCCATTTATAACACTCCCTTTGTTGATAGTACACCACTAATACTTGCATCAATGGTTACCGCATCTTTTAATGCACGTGCGAAAGCTTTGAATATCGCTTCAACAATGTGATGATTGTTGTTGCCGTACATTGATTTAATATGCAGTGTCAATCCGATGTTTGTTGCTATCGCTCTAAAAAACTCTTCAAACAATTCGGTGTCCATGTCACCGGCCTTTTCCTGTTCGTATGCTACATCAAAAATCAAGAAACTGCGGTTGCTTATGTCCAACGTTACAAATGCCAAAGCCTCATCCATCGGAACATACGCGGTTCCATAACGCTTAATAGATTTTTTATCACCAAGTGCTTCTTTAATTGCCTGCCCCAAAACTATGCCAATATCTTCAACTGTATGATGAGCATCAACCTTAAGATCGCCCGATGCATTAATATCCAAATCAAACATACCATGTCGTGCAAACAACTCCAACATGTGGTCAAGAAATCCAACACCTGTTGCAACAATGTACTCACCCTTGCCATCAAGATTAATTGACAAAGCGATTTCTGTCTCTTTCGTATTTCTTACTATCTTGCTTTCTCTTGCCATTAAATGCTCACCTCACTATATTTTAGCTTGAAAATATTATAACACAAAAAGTTGTTTTTCTCAACAAAGCGCTTCAATAAGTGTATCCATCTGTTCGCGCGTACCAATCGAAATTCTTAAGCAATTATCGATGTTTGGCTTGTTAAAATATCTAACTAAAATATTTTTGCTGCGCAGTTCGTTGAAAATAATTTCAGCTTTTATGTCAGGATGTGAAACGAAAATAAAATTTGCTTTTGATTCAGACACATAATATCCCATAGTGCGAAGACTAACAGATACATCTTCCCTCGTTGCAATTATTTCGTTACGTGTTTTTTCAAAATACTCTCTATCTTTAATCGCAGCCTCGGCGGCAACTAGAGTAAGACAGTTCACTGTGTATGAATTAAATGAATTTTTAACAATATCAATATCTGCAATCAATTCTTCTGACGCAATCGCATACCCCACTCTCAATCCCGCAAGTGAGTGAGACTTGGAAAATGTGCGAACGACTGCAAGGTTAGGATAGGTGTTAATCAAAGCTGCTGCCGTTGTGCCCCCAAAATCGATGTATGCTTCATCAATTATGCAAACTTTTTCTGTGTTGGCATTTAGTATTATTTCAATATCGGAGAGGCTCATGCAAATCCCTGTAGGCGCGTTCGGATTGGCAATAACAGTTCCTCCATTTGGCACACAATATTTTTCAGGATCAATGCTGAAATCTTTTTCGAGTGGAATTGTCTTATATGGAATATCAAATATGTCGGCCCAAACCGGAGCAAAACTATATGTAATGTCAGGAAAAAGAATAGGGCTTCCGGAGTTGCCACTGTCGAAGAATGCCATGAACATAAGGGCAATAACTTCGTCAGAACCATTACCAACGAAAATATTTTTTGGTGAAACATTTGCGCCTTCATACTTTGTTAAGTTTTGGCAAATTGCCTCACGCAGCTTTGTGCAATCGTAATCGGGATACAGTTTAAATTTTTCTGCATCAAAAGAACTAATAGCTTTCGCAACGTTAGGTGAAGGCGGATAAGGATTCTCATTTGTATTTAACTTAATTAGGTTGTCTTGCTTTGGCTGTTCACCCGGCACATATGGTTTGATTCCATTCAATCTGTTCCCTTGAAATTTTGACACTAATAATTCTCCAATCTATTATTTATCAACATCTTCAAACCTAATTTTTATTGCATTCGCATGTGCATCCAAACCCTCAAGCATCGCAAATGCGCAGATGTCATCTTTTTCTTTTGCAAGCGCAGACTCATTATAAGAAATTACGCTTGATCGTTTTAGAAAATCGCACACACTAAGCGGAGAGAAAAACCTTGCTGCACCGCCGGTTGGCAGAATGTGATTTGGTCCGGCAAAATAATCACCGAGCGGCTCGGATGAATAGTTACCTAGAAAAATGGCGCCGGCATTTCTTATGAGCGATAATTTTGAGAACGGATCAACAGTGCAAACCTCAAGGTGCTCGGGAGCCATTGTATTTGCAAGCTCGATTGCCTCCTCAATATTTGCGGTCACATAAATCGCACCCCACTTATCAATCGATTGTTCTGCGATTTCCTGTCTTGATATTTGTTGAATCTGCTTTCCCAATTCATCAGATACTTCTTGTGCAAGCTTTTCAGAATTTGTAAATAAAACTGCCGAAGATAAAATATCGTGTTCTGCCTGTGAGAGCATGTCTGCCGCAACAAATGATGCGTTGGCTGTGTCATCTGCAACTATTGCAATCTCACTCGGGCCGGCTACCATATCAATATCGCATGCGCCATAAACCATTCGTTTTGCGGTCGTAACATATATATTACCCGGGCCACAAATCTTGTCAACTTTTTGCACAGCATCGGTTCCATATGCCATAGCAGCAATTGCTTGTGCACCGCCAATTTTAAATATAACGCCTACGCCTGCTTCATGTGCCGCAACAAGTATCTCGGGCGTAACCATACCATCCGGCTGTGGCGGCGTACACATAATTATTTCTTTCACGCCTGCAACACCTGCGGGGATTGCGCTCATCAAAACAGAAGATGCAAGTGCTGCTGTTCCTCCCGGAACATAGATTCCAACTGTCTCAATCGGACGAATCAGCTGGCCAAGAAATACGCCCTCCTTCTCAGAAGTAAACCAAGAATTTTCAAGTTGCTTGCTGTGGAAATCGTGAATGTTTGCTGCAGCCTTGCTTATCAAAGTTAAAAACTCTGCAGAAACTGCATCGTATGCTGCAGATATTTCTT
>JANYKE010000028.1 GCA_025361685.1 Eubacteriales bacterium
CTTGCCAAAGCAACCACTCCCATATGTGTAAATGGCGGATAGCGCATCGCCTTTCGAAATTCTATTTCACTTTCATAGAATCCGACATAGTCATGCTCGCATGCGCGCTGTACACAAAAATTTTCTGTGTCAAACGCTTGAACAATAACTTGTCCTTGCGTTTCACTTCTGCCCGCACGGCCCGCAGCCTGCGTTATGAGTTGGAACCCTTTTTCAAATGCATTGTACGCATCAATGTTAAGCATCCCATCCGCATTTAAAATCCCGACTAGTGTTACATCTGCAAAATCGTGACCCTTGGCAATCATCTGCGTCCCAATTATTATATCAATCTTTTCATCCTTAAATTTGTTCAGGATTTTTTCGTGAGCATCTTTGCCGCTTGTTGTATCAGCATCCATTCTGATAAATGAGAACCCGGGCAGCAATTCCTTAATCTCTTCTTCGATCTTCTGAGTTCCTGTTCCAAACTTTCCAATATAAACACTCTTACATATTGGACACTCATCAATACTTCTAACCGTAAACCCGCAATAGTGGCAGATCAATCTGTCTCCGGCGGAATGATATGTCATCGCAATGCCGCAATCAGGGCACTTGACGGTGTATCCGCAATCACGGCACATAACCGTGCGTGAATGTCCTCGCCTGTTCAAAAATATCAGAGACTGTTTGCCCGCTTCTTTATTTTTAATCAGCAGGTCAATCAATTCACGGCTAAAGGAGCTTCTGTTCCCGGCCTTAATCTCCTCAATCATATTCACAATTCGAACCGGCGGCATTGCCTTTTGATTAATCCTTTTATTCATTGTAAGCAAAACTGCATCGCCGTCAACAGCATTATAATATGAAACAACTGAAGGGGTAGCAGACCCTTTAAGCAAAACTGCACCGTGATGGGCGCAACGATATCTCGCAATTTCTTCTGCATGATATCGCGGTTTGCTCTCCGACTTGTACGTACTCTCCTGCTCTTCATCAATAATAATAATCCCGATATTATCCATCGGAGCAAACACCGCCGATCTTGCTCCAAGCACAATTTGAACCCTGCCCTCCCTAATCGCGCGCCACTGATCATAACGTTCGCCAACAGACAACCGGCTGTGCAGCACCGCAACATTTTCCCCAAACCGTCCCTTAAAACTCGTAATCATCTGCGGCGTAAGCGAAATTTCAGGGACGAGCAAGATCGCGTTGCGCCCCAAACCTATACATCTCCCAATGGTCTGCATGTACACCTCGGTCTTACCGCTCCCGGTCACTCCATGAAGCAGCATCTCGCAAAACCTATGCTCGTCGAGCCGCTCAATAATCTTGTTGATTATCTCATTCTGCTCCCCAACCGGCTCAAGCGAAACTGTTTCTTCATAAATCTTTTCCGAAAACGGATCTCTCATTACTTCAACAGTACCGAACTCAACCAAGCCTTTTTTAGCCAGCCCAGTAATCATGCCCATGTTAACAGATGAGTTGTTTATTATTTCACTTGCTTCGAGTTCGCCTTGTTCAAGCAGCATTTGCAAAACTTTTATTTGATTTATGCTACGCAATTTGTTTCCTTCGACAAGTTCCCTTGCCTCATCAGCGCTGATGGAAAGCTTTACTGTTCTGTTTGTCTTAATATTGGTTTTCGCCGGCAGGATACATTTGATCGCATCAGAGTATGTGCAGAGATATCTTTTCTGCATCCACGTTGCAAGCTCTATCATCTCTTCAGGAAAAGCCGGCATGTCCGGAACGATGTCTGAAATTTCTTTAAGCTTGCCAAGACCTTCCTCACTCGAATCGGCGATTTCAAATATGATTCCGGCAATCTTTCTGTTGCCTCTCCCGAATGGCACAAAAACATGTGTGCCTTTTAGCACATCGCCCGCCAGACTGTCCGGTATCAAGTAGCTGAACAGAATATCATATTCTTTGCTCGTATTTAAAAGCGCAACCTTGGCGACTTGCATTCTGCCTCCTAATATTTATAAGGAGCCTGAAGTTCAAAACCCCGGCTCCTTGAATTATCTAAAATGAGTGTAATTGATGGATTAAATATATTCCTTAATAAATCCCGGAATCTCTTCTGACTTAGCACTTATACTAATAATAAAATCTACACTGTTTGCTGCTGACAATTCCTTAAGCTGTGAGAAAAATCCTTCGAGTTCCTTTGCGTCTTTCTTGCAAATGTATGTGGTTCTGTCGATAAATATTTTTTCTATGTCATAATTTGCTGCG
>JANYKE010000043.1 GCA_025361685.1 Eubacteriales bacterium
CGAAAGAATGGTTGTTCGGGAAGGCAAGCGTGTTGTTTTATTCGCACCTAAAGCGGCACGTGAAGATGTCTGGGAAGTGGAAATCAACCAACGACTGTTAAATCTCAATAGTGGATTTGTTAATTTTATCGTTTATAACCACACTGACCTGCAAAGGAAGGGTAAGTGTCAGCGGGATATTGAACTGACACTTAAAGATGCGGACGTTGTGATTATTGACGAAGGACATCACTTTCGCAATACCGGAATCAAAGGTCAAGGTATTAAAGAACCATCGCGCTATCGCCGTCTCCAGAATTATTTACACGCAGGAAATCGCCCTAAGCAAATCTTCTTCATCACTGCCACACCAATCAATAATTCCGTCCATGACTTCCGACACATGATTGAACTAATCACCAATGCGGATGAACCTTATTTTGCCAAAACACTGGGAATACACAACCTGCGTTCGCACTTTGTTCAATTGGAAAAGAAACTTCTGGGCAAGAATCAGGATGCGCAACTTACTCTCGAATTTGGCCCGGAGATATTAGAAGCGGAAAAAGCCTTGAAGACCGATATAGTATTTGACAGTTTAGTAGTTCAACGCAGTAGAAAATATGTAAAAGAGAGCCAACTGCAAAATGGCGCAAATCTTGTTATTTTTCCGGAAAGAGATAAACCACAGGTGATTCCATATAATCTAAAGGCAACTTACGGCAAGTTGTTAGTTAGTGTCGAAAAAGCCTTCAACAAAAAATATCCGCTCTTTGTCCTTGGTATCTATTATCCTCTGTCCTACTGGAAGGGTGATAAAGACGATCCTGACTATAAAAAATGGGATGTGAACAGGCAAAAGCAGGTAGTTATTCTTATCCGCACTCTATTTTTGAAGCGCTTTGAAAGTTCAGCAAAAGCATTTGAAGGATCGTGTTGGCGACTGCTGAAAAAATTATTAGCTTGGGTCACAGTGCATACCGAGGCGGATAACGATCACGATATGCGTCGTTTGGAACGATGGAAACTAAAGCATTCAGAATTGACCGGCTATATCCATGCACATCAATCAGATATTTGGCCTGATGAAGCAGAAGAAGATCAGGTTGAAGATTTTCTTGACGAAGATATTCTGAACTCAATTGAAAAACTTGATCCTGAAAAATTTGACATTGATAAGATACTGGACGATACATTTGATGATTTGGATCAGTTGGCAGAATTTCTCGATTTGTTATCCGATGCAAAACCGGAACGTGATGATAAAATCAAAGCACTGATAAAACTGCTCAAAACAGATTCTGTATTGAAAAATCAGAAGGTAATTATCTTTACAGAATTTGCAGATACTGCCGGATATTTGGAACAACAGCTAACCCATGCCGATATCACCGGAATATGTCGTATTGATGGCAGCAGTTCACAAAAGCAGCGCAGTGACATCATTCATCGTTTTGCGCCTTACTACAACGGATATTCATCGGCTGAACTACTAACAAAAGGCAAACAGGAAATCCGCGTGTTGATTTCTACTGATGTCCTTTCCGAAGGCCTGAATCTTCAGGATGCAACAAGGCTTATCAACTATGACCTGCACTGGAATCCCGTGAGGCTTATGCAGCGAATTGGCCGTGTTGACAGGCGTATGAATGCAGAAGTTGAAAAGCGTATATTAACCGATCATCCTGAACAAAAGAAGTTTCGTAATACCGTTACCTTCTGGAATTTTCTTCCGCCGGATGAACTTGACGAACTGCTCAGGCTCTTTCAGCGCGTAGCCAACAAAACTCTTGTTATATCGAGGACACTTGGCATAGAGGGCAGTAAGCTATTAACACCTGATGATGAGTTTGACCCGATCAAAGAATTAAATGAACAGGTCGATGGCACAATGTCCGACACGGAACAACTTCGGTTGGAATACAATAGTCTTGTAAAAGAGCATCCGGAACTCGCCTCAAAACTTCCGGGCTTCCCGATGAAAGTATTTACAGGTAAGGCACTTCCAAAGACGGGCAGCCGTTCTATTTTCTTTTGCTACCGCATACCAAGGCCGGATATGAACCTGATCGAAACAGAAACTGGCGAGCCCCGCTGGTCTGATACAGCGGGTATGTCCGTCTGGTTATGCTACGATTTGGTAGAATCACGCATATTGACAGATACCGGTGCTATTGCGGAACTAATCCGCTCTGTGCCAGATACCACACGACATTGCGAGATTGAAAAAGCAACTTTATCGGATATTCGCAAGAAAGTTGAAAAACAACTTATTAATGAATACTTGAAACCGCTTCAGGCGCCACCGG
>JANYKE010000054.1 GCA_025361685.1 Eubacteriales bacterium
ATGTCATAGACAATTCGATTTATATGTTTGACTTCGTTAACGATTCGGCTTGATACTAGTTCGAGAACAGAATATGGAATGCGTGCAAAATCACATGTCATGAAATCTGTTGTGGTTACGCCGCGAAGTGCAAGGATGTAATCATAAGTTCTTTCATCCCCCATCACCCCGACAGAACGCATTGAAGTTAGTACTGCAAAATACTGATGTATCTCTCTGTCCAGCTTTGCGTTTGCAATCTCTTCTCTGAAAATTGCATCGGCATCCTGAAGTATCAAAATCTTTTCCTTCGTAATGTTACCGATAATTCTTATTGCAAGTCCCGGTCCGGGAAATGGTGGTCTGAATACTAGCTTTTCAGGAAGCCCTAATTCTAGTCCCAACGTGCGAACCTCATCCTTAAACAGCATGCGAAGCGGTTCGATTATTTCTTTAAAATTAATATGTTCGGGAAGTGCGCCGACATTGTGATGACTCTTTATCACCGCGGCATCACCGGTGCCTGATTCAACAACGTCAGGATAAATTGTTCCTTGCACCAGAAAATCAACCTCACCGATTTTATTAGCTTCGGCTTCAAACACTCGGATAAATTCTTCACCAATAATCATCCTCTTGGCTTCAGGCTCCTCAACATCAGCAAGCTTTGTCAAAAATTGTTCTTCCGCATCAACGCGAATAAAATTAATATCCTGTTTCCCGAAAACCTCCTCAATCTCGTCGCCTTCGTTTTTGCGCATCAAACCATGGTCAACAAAAATACACGTCAGTTTCTTGCCCACGGCCTTAGACAAAAGTGCCGCAGCAACAGAACTGTCAACGCCACCACTCAAACCGAGCAGAACTTTCCCGTTCCCAACTTTTTCTCTAATCTGAGCAATTGCATTTTTCGCATAGTCGCCCATTGTCCAATCGCCTGCACAACCGCAAACATTAAAAAGAAAGTTACGGAGCATCTGCGAACCATTGTCTGTGTGCAAAACCTCAGGATGAAATTGCGTTGCATATATTTTTCTGGAAGAATTTTCCAAGGCAGCGATCGGACAATCAGTTGTACTTGCCGATATAACAAAGCCTTCGGGAATCGCAAAAATACAATCAGTGTGACTCATCCAGATCTTACCTGTTTTGGGTAATCCGGAAAAGATCAAACTTGAGTTGTCAAAAGTTGCCTCAGCTTTACCATACTCACTTGTTGAAGCTGTCCTGACTTCGCCACCCAAAGCATGAGCCATAAGTTGAGCACCATAACAGATTCCAAGAATGGGAATTCCAAGCTCATATATTTCTTTTGAAATTTGGGGCGATGTATCAAGATAAACGCTGTTCGGTCCGCCGGTAAAAATAAGCCCAACGGGATTAATTAATTTGATTTCATCAAGACTTGTGTTATAAGATTTGACTTCGCAGTACACATTGCATTCTCGCACACGACGCGCGATCAGTTGATTGTACTGTCCGCCAAAGTCAAGCACCACTACAGTCTGATTATTCATTAATAATATAGTCCTCTCTTTCAGGTCCAACCGACAAATATTTTACCGGACATCCAACAGCACCCTCTATAAAGTTAATATACTTAATCACATTTTCAGGCAAATCGGAAAGCTTTCTGCATTTTGAAATATCAGTCATAAAGCCTTCCAAATATTCAAATACGGGTTTAGCTCTGTCAAGTTTTTCTCCTATCGGGAAATCATTGACTGTCTCTCCGTCAATTTCATATGCAACACACACCGGTATCTTATCCATGTAAGATAATATATCAAGCTTTGTTAGCGCAACACAAGTTGCTCCTTGCATTTTGACTCCGTATCTTGAAGCAACAACGTCAAATCCCCCTACACGACGAGGTCTTCCTGTGGCTGCTCCGTACTCACTGCCCGCTTCTCGCAATTCGTCACCCGACTCTCCAAAAAGTTCTGCGGTAAATGGTCCCTCGCCCACACAACTTGAGTAAGCTTTCATAATTCCGACAACGTTCTCAATCTTACATCCCGGGATTCCTGCTCCGATTGGTGCATAGCCCGCAATGGTTGACGAAGAAGATGTGTAAGGATATATTCCATAATCAATATCACGAAGTGCTCCGAGTTGTGCCTCGAAAATAATGTTTTGATTCTCGTCGACTGCCTTTAATAAAAATGCCGTTGTATCACAAATAAATGGCTTTAAGCTTTCTCCGAATTCTTTTAACCAAGCCATAATATCCTCTGTCTTTATTGGCGCGCTTCCATATCCCTTGGCAACAATCAAATTCTTCCACTCAACAATATCGGCAACCTTGTCCGCTAATTCACTTTCCTCAAGCAGGTCACTCATCCTAATAGATTTCTTCATATATTTGTCTGCATACACCGGTGCTATCCCTCGCCGTGTTGAGCCAAACTTCTTATCTCCGAGTCTGTCTTCTTCAAGCTCATCAAGCAATTTATGATAAGGCATACATATGACGGCTTTCTCACTTATCTTTAGATTGGCCGGCGTAATCTTAATTCCTTTACCTGTCAAAGTGCTGATTTCTCCACACAAATGTTCGATGTCAATTACCATTCCGGTTCCCATTACGTTGACTGTTTCTTCTCTGAAAATACCGGACGGTATCAGATTAAGTATGAATTTTCCTCTTTCGTTAATAACAGTATGTCCTGCGTTATTGCCGCCTTGATATCTGACTACCACTTGAGCATCAGAAGAAAGTAAATCAACCATTCTCCCTTTGCCTTCATCTCCCCAGTTTACGCCGACGATTGCTGTAAGCATGTCTTGGCCTCCAATACTTTTGTATTCAGTACTTGTATATATTATCATTTGCATAGCGAATAATCAAGCACAAAAAAAGAACCGGCATGTCCGGTTCTTTTAAATACTAAAAATAAATTATTTGCCTACAGAAGAATCAAACCAATGGTTCCGGTGTTACTTCAGGTGCAGGTGTTGGTGTTGGTATAAGAAGAGCCTCTGCTGCTCTGCATGCTGCACGTGCCTGCTCTAGCGTCATTCCTGTGATATCTACTCCAAGCGCTGTTGCTCTTGCTTGAACAGCTGCCCATTGATTTGCAACTATTTGAGCTTGTATTGCAGCTCTTGCTTCAGCCTGTGTCATGCCATCAACTAACGTTGCTCCAACTCTTGCTGCATTTGCTTTAATTGCAGTCCATTGATTTGCAAGAATTTGAGCCTGAATTGCTGCTCTTGCTTCAGCCTGTGTCATGCCATCAACTAACGTCGCTCCAACTCTTGCTGCGTTTGCTTTAATTGCAGTCCATTGATTTGCAACTATTTGAGCTTGTATTGCTGCTCTTGCTTCAGCCTGTGTCATGCCATCAACTAATGTAGCTCCAACTCTTGCTGCATTTGCTTTAATTGCAGTCCATTGATTTGCAACTATCTGTGCTTGTATTGCTGCTCTTGCTTCTGCCTGTGTCATGCCATCAACTAACGTTGCCCCGACTCTTGCTGCATTTGCTTTAATTGCAGTCCATTGATTTGCAACTATTTGAGCTTGTATTGCTGCTCTTGCTTCTGCC
>JANYKE010000060.1 GCA_025361685.1 Eubacteriales bacterium
ATTGCACCATGTGGAATAAATTGTGGAACATGCATTGCATATTAAAAAAAAGAAAACAGAAGAGTCTCAATAAAAGAAATAAAAAGTGGAAATGCAATAATTGTGGTGCCATTCTGAGCGTCCATAGTGTTGCCTGCCTAAATTGCAACACGGTGTACAAATAATGAGAAAATTGAACTCTGATTTTCTTAAAAAAATATTGCTAAAATTACATATTGAAGAAATTACTTTCAGAAGCAAATCCATTGGCGCGAGTATTGTAACACACATGCTCAACAATTTTTTCAGTATGTAGACAAAAAAGCGAGGTAATGATGAAAGACAAATTAAATTATGCATATATACTTCTTTGCAAAGATGATACACTTTACACAGGCTGGACCAATGACTTGGAAGCTAGGATATGTGCGCACAATGCAGGTATGGGAGCAAAATATACCAGGATGCGTCTGCCGGTGAAACTAGTTCATAACGAAGTATTTGATACCAAATCAGAAGCACTAAAAAGAGAATATGAAATAAAAAAACTAAGCAGACAAAATAAATTAAAACTAATAGAGAAATGAGAGGAAACATGGAGCCAAAAAATGTGTCGGTAAAAATTACACTTGCAATAATGATGATTGCTTCATTTATAACTCCATTCATGGGAAATGCAATTAATCTCGCAATTCCGGCAATGGGAAAAGAATTTGGAGCAAATCAATTTTGGTTGAACTGGATTGTGTTCAGTTATCTGATGACATCAACAATATTCTTGTTGCCATTCGGGCGCATTGCAGATCTTTACGGAAGAAAAAAAGTTTTTTTGTGCGGGATGATTATTTTTGCTATTTCTTCACTCGCGTGTGCAATGGCAACATCACTTCCATTGTTAATTGGCTTCAGATCAGTGCAGGGATTGGGCAGTTCAATGGTTTTTGGTACAGCAATGGCTATAATTTCATCAGTGGTTCCGGCAGAAACGAGAGGTAGGGCAATAGGTTTGAATACTGCGGCAGTCTATATAGGATTATCGGCCGGTCCTGTTTTAGGAGGCTTCATAACCGGCGCATTCGGTTGGAGAGGAATTTTTTATTTTAATTTAATATTAGCTATAATTGTAATTGTCTTAACATTTTGGAAATTGCGGAGCGAGTGGAAGGGTGAAGCAGTTAGATTTGATTTTATCGGAAGCATTCTGTATGTTGTAGGATTGGCATTGTTGTTGTACGGACTATCTGATTTGATTTCAACATTTCTGAATTTGATAAGTTTTATACTTGGACTTTTTATCTTAATTATTTTTATTATGAGAGAACTTAAAACGCGTTTTCCGCTTATGCCGATTACAATGTTCAGTAAAAACAGAGCGTTTGCATTTTCTAATTTGGCAGCGCTGATTAATTATAGTGCGACATTTGCTTTGGTATATGTATTGTCACTATATTTGCAAACTGTTTTGGGGCTTAGTACTGCAGCATCGGGATTTGTGCTGCTTGCACAACCAATAGTGATGGCTGTTTTTTCACCGCTTGCAGGATTGGTTTCCGATTGGGTAAAACCTCGGCTTCTCGCATCATTAGGCATGGGACTAACAGCCTTTGGGCTGCTACTGTTTATTTTCCTTGGAACCGATACTCCTATTGCATTGATAGTAGTAAATTTGGCTTTTATTGGGCTCGGGTTTGCAATGTTTTCATCACCGAATACCAATGCTGTTATGGGTTCGGTTGACAAGAAATTTTACGGATTGGCGTCTTCAACATTAGGAACAATGAGGACGTTGGGACAGTCTTTTAGCATCACTATTGTTGCGTTGGTGACTTCTGTTTTTATGCGTAACATGACAATTGATTCAGCTGATTATTCATCAAACCTAATGTTAAGTATCAAAGTTTTATTTGGTATTTTCACAGTACTATGCATCGCCGGTATTTTCTCATCTCTCGCTCGAGGTGCAAAACAGAAAAAGCTTTAATCATTTATTATTCTGGACCTTGTTCAAAAAATGTATACACTTTTCCAAGTGTACGATATAATCAGGAGGGAAAGTAGATGAGGAAAAAATATGATCAGGAATATAAAGACGAAATGCTGTTGAAATAACAGTTGAAATCTGTAATACAAAGAAGTAAAATATGTACAAGAAAAGTGTTGCAGAAAGTGAACAAGTTTCAACATTCGTTCTTTTAGTATTAAGTATTTGTTTTTTCTGTTATTACTGCTACAATGTAAGTGTCCCATAAGCTCTCTCCTTGATGTATGGTTTTGTCACTTAACATTATAGCTGAGTTGCCCCTGTGGGACATCCTTTTTTCTTTTCGCATCATTTCATTTTACAATTTACTTTGAAAATAAAAATCCTGCCTCGAATATATTCAAGGCAGGATTAAGTTTATGAGTTGCACCATTGGACGGTTATACTTGTGGGAGTGCAGCAAATCCCGCAGCAAGATCTTCGTCACTTGGAATGTAATCTGTCATTGTGCCCTCGTTGTATGCTCCATACGCTGACATGTCGAAATATCCTGTGCCTGTTAATCCGAAGAGAATTGTCTTGGTTTCGCCGGTTTCCTTGCATTTGAGAGCTTCATCAATCGCTGTGCGGATTGCGTGTGCAGATTCAGGTGCAGGTAAAATTGTTTCTTGCTTAGCAAAGAAAGCAGCGGCTTCAAACACTTTTGTCTGTTCAACGGAAACTGCTTCCATAAATCCGTCATGATATAATTTGGAAAGAATAGGGGACATACCGTGGTAACGTAATCCACCTGCGTGGTTTTGCGAAGGCATAAATCCGCTTCCCAAGGTATACATTTTGGCAAGAGGTGTAATTTTGGCAGTATCGCAAAAATCATATGCGTAGCGCCCGCGTGTTAATGAAGGACAAGATGCAGGCTCAACAGCAATAATTCTTGGAGAAGCTTTGCCCAATAATTTGTCTTGCATAAATGGAGCAATCAAGCCACCTAAATTAGAACCGCCGCCTGCACAGCCTACGATAATATCAGGATATTCGTCCAGCATTTCCATAGCAATCTTTGATTCCAATCCGATAATTGATTGGTGGAGCAAAACTTGATTCAAAACCGAACCCAAAACATAACGATAGCCTTCAGTAGTGACAGCTTTTTCGATAGCCTCTGATATTGCACCGCCAAGGCTTCCACTTGAATTCGGGTTAGCTTCTAACATAGCACGGCCTGCATTAGTTGTATCACTTGGACTTGGGAATATATCTGCGCCAAATGTTTGCATTACAATCTTGCGGAAAGGCTTTTGGTCATAAGAGACTCTTACCATAAATACTGTGAGCGGAATATTATAGAAAGCACATGCTTCGGCTAAAGCTGTGCCCCATTGTCCTGCACCGGTCTCAGTCGTCAATCCCTTTAAGCCTTGCTTTTTGGCATAATATGCCTGAGCAATAGCAGAGTTTAACTTGTGGCTACCGGAGGTATTGTTGCCCTCGAATTTGTAATAAATTTTGGCAGGAGTTCCAAGAGCTTTCTCTAGATTAAATGCACGAATCAAAGGGGAAGGGCGATACATCTTATAGAACTCCTGGATTTCTTCAGGAATATCAACATATCTTGTAACATCATCAAATTCCTGATGTGCTAGCTTTTCACAAAATACGGGGTATAGGTCTTCCTCGCCAATTGGCTCAAGTGTGCCTGGATTTAGCATTGGATCCGGCTTATCTTTCATATCCGCTCTAAGACTGTACCACTGCTTTGGCATCTGATCCTCGCTAAGGTACAATCTGTGTGGTATTTTCATTGACATAACATACTCCTTTCACTTGCTCAATTTTTTATCATTATACTCGAAAATAAATATTAATACAATACTAACCTATTTTTTTGATGCATGAATATTGTCACACTCGTCACGATATTGGCAGCCTTTGCAGCCCCTACAACTACCTCTGTTTTTAAATATTTGCCACACAGCAACAATAACAAGTATAGCAACCAATCCTACTAAAATATAATCTCTTAACTGCATAATATTTTTCTCCTAAACAAACAGACTTCCAATTCGGAAAACGATAAACGCAACTAACCATGCAACAGCTGTTTGATAAATAACTACACCAACCGCAGCCTTAACGCTGTTCATCTCACGTTTTACTGTATTTATTGCAGCAATACAAGGTGTATAGATTAGAGTAAACACAAGGAATGTGTACGCGGCAAGCGGTGTAAATATATGACCAAGTGATGTTGGAAGATTTGCCGCACCGGAACCGGTCAGGACAGCAAACGTACTAACAACGGCCTCCTTTGCTGTAAACCCAGTAATCAGTGCGGTTGTAGCTCGCCAGTCGTAAAACCCAAGAGGGGCAAAAATTGGAGAAATGAGGCGGCCTATTCCGGACAACATGCTGTCGGCACTGTCGACCACAACATTGAAATGCAAATCAAAAGTCCGGAAAAACCAAATGATTAATGTTGCAATGAATATTACGGTAAAAGCTCGCGTTAAAAAATCTTTGACTTTGCCCCAAAGCAGCAGCAATACAGTTTTTGTGTTGGGCAATCGATAATTGGGCAGCTCCATAATAAAGGGGACAGGATTACCACGATAAATTGTTTTGTTGAATATCAGACCGCTTGAAATTGCAAGAAGAATGCCCATGATATAAAGACTTATCATTATTAGTGCACGATTATTCGGGAAAAATGCAATTGTAAAAATTCCGTATATTGGGAGTTTGGCGCTGCAACTCATAAACGGAGTCAAAAGAATTGTCATTTTGCGATCTCGCTCACTTGGCAATGTCCGGGTTGACATAATAGCAGGAACAGAACATCCAAAACCTATTAGCATTGGCACAAAGCTGCGTCCGGAAAGTCCGATTTTTCGAAGCAGTTTATCCATTACAAAAGCAACGCGCGCCATATATCCGCTGTCTTCCAAAATAGAAAGGAAGAAAAAGAGTACAACTATAATGGGGACAAATGAAATTACACTGCCAACTCCTGCAAAAACACCATCGGCTACCAGAGAAATCACTAATGGATTAAAACCGCCGGCCGTAAGCCCGGCTCGCACAGCATCACTAATCCAAACTATGCCGTTGCCAAGAAGATCACTAAAGAAACTGCCAATCACACCAAATGTAAGCCAGAAAATCAAACCCATAATGATGAAGAAAATAGGAATGGACAAATATTTATTTGTCAAGGCACTATCAATCCACAGACTGCGTAAATGCTGTTTATTTTCATTAGGTTTTACGACCGCATCATTGCAAAGCTTATCGATAAATTTATAGCGCATATCCGCAATCGCAGCTTTTCTGTCAGTCCCAAGTTCATTTTCCATTTCAATGATACTGTTTTCAATTGAGTCTGCCTCAATATCGGTTAGCATTAATGCGTCGAACAACGGCTGGTCTCCCTCAAC
>JANYKE010000063.1 GCA_025361685.1 Eubacteriales bacterium
TTGTATAGTATAATTCGGCTGTGGTTACATATAGAAGAGGGATGTTAAGATGCAAAAGGTTTTGTTGGCCGCATTGAGTGCCAAGAATATTCATAAGACGTTAGCGCCCTGGTGCCTGAAAGCGTATATTGATGTAAAAAATTATTATCCTGACTTTCTTGAGTATTCAGAAGAGGGATACAGTATTAGTGTGTTTGAAAGCAGTATTAATGACAAGATTGAAAATATTGTTGCGGAGATATGCGCAGCGCAGCCGGATGTCGTCGGATTTTCATGTTACATTTGGAATATTACTATGGTAAGGGAAATTGTGGCGAACCTTCGCATACTTCTGCCTGAGTGTAAAATTTATTTTGGCGGACCCGAGCCGCTTGATAACAATTCGATTGCAGAAAACAATATAAAACTTTCGGATTGTCCTTCACCATACACTGATGAATTTTTTGCATCGTTTGCAATAGGTAAAATGGGATTGATTGCAAATCAATTGATATATTACGAGAGCTCACGCGGATGTCCGTATTCATGTTCGTTTTGTTTGTCATCAGTTAAAGATGGTGTGGAGTACTTGCCACTTGAGCGCGTGAAGTCAGAAATAAATATTTTACTTTCACATGGAGCTCGGTGCATTAAATTTGTTGACCGGACATTTAATTCAAATCGGAGGCGCGCTATTGAGATTTTCAAATTCATTTTTGGGTTGGATACCGATTGCACGTTTCATTTTGAGGTCGCGGCTGATTTATTTGATGATGAGCAATTGGAAATAATATCTAAAATGCCGGTAGGACGCGTACAGTTTGAAGTAGGAATTCAATCGGTGAACCTGAAAACAATTTTAACAGTTTGCAGGGAAACGCACACTAACAGGGCGCTCAACAACATTAGCAAGATGAGCTCATTTGCCAATTGCCATATTCACGTTGATTTGATTGCGGGACTTCCATTTGATAGCATGTCGACATTTGCCGAAGCAATAAATCGCTGCCTTGCTGCAAAACCGCATATGCTGCAGATTGGATTTTTAAAAATGCTCAAGGGTTCTGCCATGAGAGAATATGCAGATGCATTTGATGAATATAAATATTCCGAGCTCCCGCCATATGAAGTTTTAGAAAGCAATTCAATGTCAGCAGATGATTTTTGCACACTGAAAAGAATCGAAGAGGTTGTTGATAAATATTACAACACCGGAATGGCTTCATACTCAATTGACTTTGCGTCAGAAAAATTGTTCTGCGACGCATACAAATTTTTCAAAGAATTTTCAGAATATTATTGTGAAAAGGTCAGTGACAAATCTTCAATGAAACTATCATACACTTTGTTAAGAGATTTTCTTACAGCAAAATTTTCTGAAGAAAAAAATCAGATTGAGCACAACATTAAGCTGGATTGTTTGCTTCATGATCCGAAGGGAATGCTGCCGGCCGGAATAGAAAGTTTTCGCGACAAAGGTGCAGAAGCAGACATAAGAGCCAAGAGCGAATACAAGAATATCCGCGTCGAGAAATTCGTTTTCGATAAGAGCAAAAGATTGTTTATTTACAATAATAAAAGTCTTGTCACTAACGCGTACGATATGATAATATTACGAACGGGAGGTGTGGCATGACTACAAGAGAGTACATCAAATATACAACTAAGTGGGGCGCAACATTCAGGAAATTTCGACACATTTCATCGACACCCGAATGCCTGAGTTATACAATTACAACACCTGACAAATGGCGCGAGGCTAAGAAACGCATAACGCCTTCCGCAGGTAGGATTGACTGGCGCACGCTTGATACAATGTATAAGGAAGCGAAGCTTACCGGTGACGGACTTGAAGCGGGTATATGGTTTGGATTCGATACCACTCATTCATATATAGTTGGCACAGAAACATTTTTTATGGCAATTAATGAAGGAGGAAGGCGGTTACATTTTTGCACCGGACCACACGTTGCCGCCACATGTGAGTCTTGAGACATTTACCGAGGCAATAAAATATGCTAAAGAATTGGGGAAATACTAGTTATGGGTAAGATTACTTGTGAAGTAAAAGAATATGGCGGTTGGCCAAATTGCATTTTCTTGTCAAATGAAATTGTTGAACTTGTCATCACTACCGATGTTGGTCCGCGCATAATAAGTTTTGGATTCGTCGGCGAACAGAATATGTTTGCAGATTTTAAAGAGCAGATTGGCACGTCCGGCGGAGAAGAATGGAAAATGTTTGGCGGACACAGACTATGGCTTAGTCCCGAGACTAAAGAAATAACATATGAGCCTGACAATCACCCAATTGAATCTTGGAAGCAAACCGATAGGGGAGTTGTAATAGTCCGGCAGACCGAGAAGAATACGGGAGTTCAAAAGGTGATAGAGATTACTTTAGCAGAAGATGGCGCAAGCGTAATAATTAATCACAGTATTACGAACAAAAGTATGCTGCCAATTGAGTTTGCGGTGTGGGCGCTTACTGCAATGACACCGGGCGGAATCGAAATCATACCGGAGAATACTAAGAAAACAGGTTTTCTTGCAAATAGGACGATGTCTCTTTGGGATTACACAAAGCTAGGAGACAGCCGTGTCACTTGGGGCACAAAATACATAAGCATCGAATGTGATCCAAACACAACGGAAGAAACACCATTTAAAATAGGAATCCCGAATGAGCATGGCTGGGCCGCATATATTCTCAACAACAATATGTTTGTTAAGCAATACAAACATTCCTCAGATTCCGAAAGTGAATACAAAATAGGGTATCCTGATTTTGGATGCTCGTATGAAACATATTGCTGCAAGGACTTCATCGAGATGGAGTCACTCGGGCAGTTGCAGATAATTGAGCCGGGAGAAAAGGCTTCTCACGACGAAGTCTGGTCTCTTTATATGGGAGTTGCTCTTCCCGAAAATGAGGATGACATTGATAAGCTAACCTTTCTGTTTAATTAAGTATTGCATAAATGATCAAATTGAATTAAAATGGGTTTATTGTTTTCATATACTTCTATTTGGAGGTCGCCTATGAGAAAGAAGTTTACTGTTGCATCATCAATTCTATTATCGTTGTTTGTTATCATTCCCAACTCAGTATTGGCTGCTGACTTTGCTGATGGTAATGTAGTCAGCCCGCCTGCTGCACAGTCTGCCACAGTTATAACTTTAATTTTCTTGGCATTTATGGCGGTACTAATATTTTTCGGATTATATTATAAGAAGGTTAAAATCGGCAAGATTGCAGAAATTGTAATATTGGTTTTGCTTGCCATTTTGGCATTAAATATAAAAATGGTTATAGGCTATAATATGGCAGCTTATGGGCCGGACATGGGTACCTATTTGAGTTGGGCAAACCTCGCTGCTACCGATCTTAGAGGTTTCTACTCTAATATGTCCTATTCTGTCGGAGGCGGTGCTCCATATCCTCCAACGTTTATTTACGTCCTCGGCATATTTGGAGGACTCATCAAGTTATTTAATGCCAGCGGTCATGGAGCTGAACTGCTTATAAAGATGCCATCCATTCTTGCAGATATCGGGTTTGCATTTTTGATTTACTTTGCGTTTAAAAAGAAGTTTACGGCACAAGGAAGACTTGCACTATTTGCTTTAGTAGTTTTTAATCCTGTACTAATAGCATGCTCATCAATATGGGGACAATCTGATTCGGTTTTTGTTTTGTTCCTTGCAGCATTTGTAATTTTGTTAGCTAAGAAAAAATTATATCCGGCAACCTTTATTATGGCACTGACAATATTGATGAAACCGCAGGCGATATTTATTCTTCCTGTTTTGTTCCTTGAATTAGTGAGAAGAAAGAGTATAAAGCAGACGTTGATTTCAGGTGCTGTAGGAATCGGAACATTTTTCTTGTTTGCTGCACCGTTCCAATATCCTGCTCAAAGCGCAGCCATGCCTTTTGGTGGAACACCCTTATGGATCATAAGTTTGTATACGAGTGCTGCCGAACAGATAAAAGATGCTTCGGTTAATGCAATGAATTTTTTTGGGTTTTTGGGACAAAATTGGGTTGCTTCAAACACTGTGATTATTCAACTGTTTGGTGTAAAAATCGACTATGATTTTTTAGGTTACCTGTTAATGGGTATATTATTCGTGGCAGCTTTCGCAATTTATCTTATCGGTACAATGCGGAAAAAGGTTGCAGGGTTTATTGATGATCAAACAACAAAAGAAGGCAACAAGGCCAATTTTATTGTCTTGTCGTCAATGTTTTTTGCTCCGGTTTTAATGAATGCCGGAATGTTTACCTTCGGTCCAAGAATGCATGAAAGATATATGATACCCGCTGCGCTGCTTATTTTCATGGTATATGCATACACCAAGGATTTCAGAGTGCTGGTTACAGCGGTTGTATTTTCTCTTACAAACTTCGTTAACGTGTTTTATCTAATGCTCCTTGTCTATGATAATTTTCCATTTCTTTTAGTTGGACTGCCTTTGCTATACATTATCTCAGCACTCAATTCACTTTTCACACTCTACATTTTCTATATTGCATTTGATATAATTATCAGAGGGCATGTGGTTGGCGACAAGTTTGTTCTGGCTGATAAAGCAAATGATAAAGCAAATGATAAAGCAAATGATAAAGCGAATGATAATTTGTTTGAGAGGATCGAAAAACTTAATAGGCTTAAACTTCAAGAGAAAAAAAAGCTGGCAAGTATTGAGGCGGGAATGGCCGGAAAAATGCAGAGTAGTGCAGCTTCACCGAAATCCGTTCAGCATGTAAAGAGGCAGAATAATATTCTTCAAAAAAGGGATAGACAACCTGAAGATGATGATGATGGAATGATTTAACAGAATTCAACGATAATGGAGGATTAGTATGAAAGATTGGTTAGTTTATTTTTCGTTTTTTGTGTTTACATTGACAATTATTTTTCTTGTTATTCGATTTTTTGTTGACACTAAAATTACAGCGTTGATTGATTCTGTTTTTAGACGCAAAAGCATTGAGAAGGCCAAAGAGATTGAAGCAGCAAACGCTGAGACTGATGTCGATAATATTGATGTCGTCTCGCTTGTGCGAAAAGGCCCGTTTGAAACATTCACCGCATTTGTAACAAGATTTACCAATATGTTTCGAAGCGGTTTTCAAAGATTTTGGGAGGCCTACCAAACGAAGGTGCCGCCAAATGTGCGCCTGCTAATAAACATTGCTTTGATTGTTTTGTTTTCGCGGATTATTATTCAGATATTTGCTTATATAGGGACTTTGTATGTACGTGGAGAGGCGCTATCATTTGAAGCATTGTGGAGAAGATGGGATGCACAGCATTATCTGAGCTTAGCCGAAGCCAAAGAATGGTATATGTACATTGGAGGATCAGAGAAGACAGAGATATTTATAGTGTTTTATCCACTGTATCCTGCCCTTGTAAAAATTTTTGCACTCATAACCGGGGGCAATGCATTTTGGGCAGCAGAACTTGTTTCTACATTATGTTTAATTGGCTCAGCTTTTTTCCTGTACAAACTAGTCTTAATAGATTATGGAAAGAAGCTGGCATTTAATTCTGTAAAGTATATGCTTATTTTTCCGGTTTCGTTTTTCTTCATGGCACCATTCACCGAGAGCCTATTTGTAATGTTATCAATTTTAACATTTTACTGCTTAAAAAAAGAAAGGTGGTTTCTGGCAGGAATTTTTGGCATGTTCGCGGGACTTACGAGATTCCACGGTATAATTTTAATTGTTCCGTTTATCATTGAATTTCTGATTAGCAAAGATATTTTTGCCAGATTATTTAGTAAAGAAAGAAAACAAGCAGTAAAGGATATTTTCACAAAGGGCATAAATGCTTTTTTGATTCCATGCGGTTATTTATTATATCTGTTACTCAATTATGTCGTGACCGGTGATGCATTTAAATATCTCTTTTGGCAGAAGACACATTGGTTTCAGGAGTTTTCCCTAACTTATCTATATGATCAAAACAATTTAAAACTTTTTCCGATCCCCAGCGGTATAAAGACTGTTTCAGATAATATTTCAGGAATTACCGATTTAAAATTATTCGCAGCACTCTGGCTTCCCCAAATGATTATAATTACGGCTGCAATGCTGCTCATCTTGTATGCGATAAAAATCAAGTTTAAACTGCAGTATTTTTCGTACATGTCAATTTTTATTTTCGGTACAATATCTTTATCGTGGCTGTTGAGTTCGCCACGCTATATTTTGGCAGCTTTTCCGATTTATATACTACTTGCATTACTTTCAAAGAATAAGAAAGTTGATCTGATAATAACAATAGCGAGCATTATGATGTTAATGTACTGCACTGTCATGTTTGTAACCGGCGGGCAGTTCATGTAAAAATCATCAATGTAAACACATTTATATTGACTAATTATATTTACTAATATATATATATAGTGTATACTTAAAAAAATCTTTATATTTTAACAATAAATTTGGAGGAAGAAAAATGAAAAAAGTATTTGCATTTACATTAACCTTGTTGTTGGCTTTCACTTTCGCGTTAGGCTTTGGGTCTGCTGCACTAGCTCAAGGAGAACTTCAGAATGCTTCGTTTGAAGAAGCAGGAGATAACGGACTTCCGGCAAACTGGGACACGTATGATTGGAATCAAAGAACTCCCGCAGATGGCAAAGCTGCAACATTTACACTTTTAACCGATAGCGGTGCCAAAGATGGTAAAAGTTATATGAAGATTACTGCACCTGACCCGAATGATGCAAGACTACGTGGCCAAATGAAAGTTGAATCAAAAACAAAGTATAAGATTTCTGCTTGGGCAAAGACTGAAGGAGTTCCGGAAGATGCAAAATGCGGAGCCAATATTTCGCTTGATGGTAGTACCGTGACTTCACTGGATATTAAGGGCACTTCAACCGAGTGGAAAGAGCTGGTTTATTATTTTGATAGTGCAACCTTTGATAAAATTACTGTAACCCTTGGAATTGGTGGATATTTCAAGTCCAGCAAAGGAACAGTATATTTCGATGATGTTAAAGTTGAAAAGGTTACAGAAGTTCCTGCCGGAGCAGTTTTCTTTGTGGCAGGCAGCAATAACCCGGCTCCGGCTGCGTCAACAACATCGACAAACGGCAGCGGAATGAATCCTGTTGTTATTATTGTAATTGCAATTGTTGCATTAATTATCATAGGAGGCATCGTATACTTTTTTTATATGAAATCTAAAGCCGCAATATTAAATGAAGAACCAAAAAATGAATTAAACGAAGAAGCTGATGAAGAACCAAGAGAAGACTTAGACGATAAAGTTGAAGAAGCTAAAGATGACGAAGATGATGAAGACAGTATGCTTTAACGATAATATAAAGAGGGAACACAGGAGTTTGTTCTCCTGTGTTCCTTATTTTGTTTGTAGGAGGAATATGCTTTGAAAAGAATAGTATCTTTATTGCTCACATTATTACTTTCAGCAATAATTGTTTTAGGTATGGCAGCAGCAGTTTTTGCTGAGGCCACAAAGCCTACAGAGAAGAATCTATTTGTTAGTCCTTCATCCGCCGGAGTAACTGAAAATAATCTCATAAAGAATCCTTCGTTTTTAGAGGGAGATGGTAAAGACGGAGCATTTCTTTCTTGGTCTCTTAATGATTATGAAGGTACACAGGGCAAAACTCCGGCAGCTTTTTCCGTGGATTCAGGAATTTTTTATGTTGATAAGACTGCAGCAAATCCCACTACTACCGGCAGAAGCGCTGTCATTGAAAGTACAACGAAAAATGATGCAAGATATCAGCAGAAAGTCCCGGTGGAGGCAAATTCGTATTATCTCATTTCGTGTATGGCTAAGTCTGAAAATATTGGAGATGCAAAAGGAGTAAACCTTTCTGTATTGGACATTACTGATACTTCAAATGAGTTGAGCGGTACAACAGATTGGACATTGCTGCAGATGTGCGGCTTGACGAGTCCGACACAAAAAGATTTGACCGTAACTCTTGGGATTGGTGGTTACGGAAGCGAAAATACAGGTAAAGCCTGGTTTGACAATGTGAAAGTTGTAAAGGTTGCTTCTGTTCCCGAAGGTATGGTTTCTGTAAATTTCTTTAATAAAACGGTAGATACCGGTGGGAGTAACACGTTTCTTAATATATTGATAGTTGCTGTGATCGCATTGGCAATAATAATATTCCTTACAGTTATGTTTTTTAGAAAAGATAAGCGCAAGGTGAATGCTGTTGAAGATTTTACAGAAGAAGAACCTGACAGCACTGCAGATGCAGATATGAAATTAAACAAAAGTGACAGTAAAAGCAATCTTTTGCAGAAGGGCGGCAAAAGTTCAGTAAAGAACGTTGCGATTTCAAAAAAGGACAGATATGAGCCACGAAAGATTCAAAAATTAAGATTGAACAAAATAGATTTTATTTTCATGGCTGGTATTGCTATAATTGCAGGCATATTATATCTTTCGAATCTTGGTAGTTTTACTGCTCCACAGACATTTTGGCAGCCGGATTCTGAAGGAGAATCAGTTACATTCAATTTGGGCAAAGAATATACGCTTGATAAGATTATGATATTTGGCGGCGTTAATGAACGCTATCCGGGCGACGATGGCAAATACTTCGTAAGATTCTTTAGCAGCGAAAAGAACGACTTTCTTACCGCAATACAACCTTGGGATGATAAAGATAAAGATAAAAATAAATATAGAGATAAAGAATTGGTAGAATATTGGAAGAAAAATTATGTAGCAACAGAAACATGGAATAAAGTTCCCGTCAATTGTACTACTTCAAAAATAAAATTTGTCGTTGAAAGTCCAAAAGCAACTCTCAATGAAATAGCGTTTTACGAGAAAGGATCCACAACACCAATCAAGGGAGTCACTATTGATTCCAGTGAGGGAAGTCCAAATGATAACGGTACAGTTGCAAAGCTTATCGATGAGCAAAACATTATACCTGAGAGATTCACATACATGACAGGAACATATTTTGATGAGATTTATCATCCCAGAACGGCATATGAATTTATTCATAGGATGTCACCATATGAGACAACACATCCGCCTCTCGGCAAGGATATAATGACACTTGGAATAGATGTCTTTGGAATGGTGCCATTTGGCTGGAGATGTATGGGAGCGTTGTTTGGGGTATTAAATATTCTGGCAATTTTCTTGTTGGCAAAGAAGCTTTTCAAAAAATCTTTTTATGCAATGGCGGCTTCGATAATGCTTATGTTTGATTTTATGAATTTTACGCAGAGCAGAATTGGTTTGATTGATGTTTACGCTGTTTTCTTTATTATGTTAATGTATTTCTTTATGTACGACGCATTTGTTAACAAATCATATGATGTGGGATATAAAAAATCGCTGATTCCTTTGTTTTTGTGCGGGGTTATGCTTGGGTTGGGTGCGGCTAGTAAGTGGATTGGTATTTATGCAGCAGCAGGACTTGCAGTGCTTCTGTTTATTGCAAAATTTAGAGAATACAAGGAATACAAGATGTTCCAGAAGAAGCGCATAAAACCATATTGGTATGAGGAATTTATGCCAAAGTATATGTTTGGAGTTTTGGGAATGTGTGCCATTTTCTTCATTGCAATTCCGATTATAATTTATATTTTGTCATACATTCCATTTATTATGTGTAATGGTCAAAGTTTTGACAGCATTTGGCAAAACCAGATTGGAATGCTTTCGTATCATCAGGGTGTAAATGCAACGCATCCGTTTATGTCACACTGGTATGAATGGCCGTTCATGATTAAACCGATGTTCTATTATGAAGGTGGTAGCGCTTTAGCAGCAGCCGGTGACGCGGCAAAAATTGTTGCAATGGGTAATCCGGCAGTGTGGTGGACAGGCATCGTGACATTTTTCATGGGGATATACCTCGCTGTTAGAAGAAAAGATAACTACATGGCAATAGTTTACATTGCGATATGTTGTCAGTATTTTGTATGGATTTTCGTTTCAAGAACAGTATTTATTTATCATTTTTATTCAACAGTTCCTTTCTTGATTCTCACGACAGTGTATTGCATTAAGTGCTTTGTCGAAATGTTTGATAAAAGGAAACGCAAAATTCCGATAATAGTTACTTTGTTATTCTTGTTATTGGTAGTTGCATTATTTATATGGTTCTACCCCGGAATTTCAGGAGTCGAAGTGAGTAAAGAGTGGATTGCTTCTCTAAAATGGATGCCGGCTTGGCCGTTCAATGCTTGAATATAAAGTTTACAAATAATTTACATTTATTTATGTAAAACGCTTATTTACTATGGAAATAAACTTTTGCGTGTAGTATAATGTTGTTCGTAAAGTAGGTATACTTTTAAGGAATTAAATATTAATCTTTGGCTTGTGCAGAATCAAAAAACTAATATTAAAATGGAGGTTGCTTTAAGATGGAAACAAAAAGAATAGTTGATTTGACTGAAAGGATAATGAATAACGTGTCCAAGGTTCTTGTCGGAAGAGATGAGGTTTGCAGACTTCTTCTGGTTTCAATATATGCCAACGGCCATGTTCTTCTTGAAGATGTTCCGGGAGTTGGCAAGACCATGCTTGCAAAATGTATTGCTAAATCAGTATCGAGCCAATTCAAGCGAGTACAGTTTACACCGGATTTACTTCCAACAGATTTGACGGGATTGAACGTATTTAACCAAAAAACCAGTGAATTTTATTTTAAAGCGGGTCCGGTTTTCACAAATATCCTATTAGCTGATGAAATCAACAGAGCAACACCAAGAACGCAGTCAAGTCTGCTTGAGTGTATGGATGAAAGACAGGTTACGGTTGATGGTATTACAATGAAACTGGACGAACCATTTCTTGTTGTGGCTACACAAAATCCACTTGAAACCTCAGGTACATTTCCACTTGCGGAAGCTCAAAACGATCGTTTTTTCTGCAGATTAAAGAATGGATTTCCAACGTTTGCGGAAGGCAGAATGATTTTGAATATGAACGAGGGTAGTGAACCATTTCTTAATCTTGAAGTCATAACTGATGCAGCAGAGATTGTATCAATATCGCATGAAATTAAACAAGTTAAGGTTAACCTGGCTGTTAAGCAATATATCATTGATATTATTGAAGAAACAAGACATCATGAAGAGATTATCGGAGGAATCAGCCCAAGAGGAAGCATTCATATGTTGAGAGGCGTTCAAGCACTTGCAGCTGTTTCAGGCAGAGATTACGCTATTCCCGATGATGTTAAATACCTTGCGCAGCATTGCTTCCCACACAGACTTACAATTAAGGGATTTTCAGCATATGGCAAAACCGAAACACAGGAAAGAATTATCGCCGACATTATTGAAAGAGTTCCGGTTCCAACTGAGCAGATAGACGATAACGACAATATGGAGATGATATAGAATATGGATGCAATTACAGTTGCTATATTGCTTTTTTCTGCAATCGCCATTGAAATACTAGTGTATTCCAAAATGTACTTTAAGAAGATGTCCTATAACTGTGAGTTCAATGTTCATACGGCAAAAGTAGGCGATGAGGTTGAATTGATTGAGACAGTTGTTAACAGGAAGAGACTTCCTATTCCGTGGCTTAGAGTTTCAATATTTTCATCAAGATGGCTTGAGTATGCCGGAGATTTGTCAAGCGTAGTTGATGAAACAAGATATGTGTCAAGTGTTTTTTATACCGGAGGAAACCAAAAGGTTAAAAGAACATGGCCGATTACTTGTACAAAACGTGGTATTTTTGATTTATCCAATGTAACTTTAATAGGAGGAGATCCACTTGGATTCACGACGCTTTCAACAGGCGTTGATGCCACCGCAAGCATAATGGTTTATCCGATACCTATAGACGTTGAAGAATCGCTGGTTCCGCTTAGCCTAATGCTTGGAGAGACAATTGTAAACAGATGGATTATTGATGATCCATTCCTTATTGCAGGTGTGCGTGACTACACTCCTTCAGACACAATGAACAGAATCCACATGGGCGCAACAGCTAAGACCGGTCGTCTCATGGTTAAAAAATGCGATTTTACATCATCGGTTACTATGACAATTATTCTCAATATGCAATCGATTGAGAGAGAGCTTGACAGAATAGTCGATAAGAACTCGATTGAAGTTGGCATTCGAATCGCAGCCGGATTTTTTGATATGGCTTGCAATATGGGAATACCGTTTAGATTTTTGTCAAACGGCAAAATCAGAGGAGAGCATTCAAGATATGCATACTCCGAACTGAATGCCGGACCATCTCAACAAGAGATGCTGTTGGTAACGCTCGCAAAACTTGAAATGTTTTATGATGTTCATTTCGATAAGTTCTGTTCTGAAGCACTTTCTGATTTGGCCGATAGCGAATGTATAATGATCACATCTTTTGTTGATGATGCAATTGCTGATTCAATAAGAGAGTTAAAGGCACAAAAGAATTCGGTTAAACTTGTTATTCTTGATTATGCCGCAGACACATCAAAGGTTCCGGAAGGTATAAGTGTATACCTGTACAAGAAGCAAGGAACAAAAGAGGGGGTAGGATAATATGAATAAAAGTATTTTTAAATATCTTGCTGCTGTCCTATATGTATTTCTTCTTTTGCCACCTTTCAATTTGGTTCTTGCTGTTCTATTTAATAAAATTACTAAAGGTGTCGACATTGAAGGGAATACAGTATTAATCAATTCTGCCGGTTCAATTGGTGTCGGAATTGAAGGGATTATTATTGCAATTGCAGTCGCCTTAATCTGTGTTCAACTTGGATTCATTTTGGGTGAAAAAGCAGACGTGAAACTTTTAAAGTTTGCTGTGTCGCTTATTGTATCAACTCTCCTTGGAAGTATAATACTATTATTTTTTGGAAGACCAATTATTCAAGTTGCCTGTGTCGTATTATTCATGACTGTGTGCGGATATGTTGCAATTAATTTATCTTTTCAAGTACTTTCAGAATATTTTTCAAGAGCAAGATTGATGAAGTATATAATCATCAATCTCATTTGCTGGTTCCTTTCGGGTTCTATGCCCGAGACGAGGCCGGTTGTATATCAGATGTTGATTGGCTTTACGGTTGCTTTTGTTTTGACGATGTTCATGATTAATAGAGGGCTTCTTGAAACTGTTTATAGAAAGAAGATGACTGAAGCAGGTGTAGTTGATAAGAGAGTTCAAAAGTATAACGTTAAAATAGTCGCAGCATTTTCAGTTGTATTTATAGCGCTAATATTGGTAAAAGATTACGTTACACAACTGATAAATACTTTGTTAAAACTTGCCGGAATGAAGTTAATCGAAGGTTTTATACCGACAGAAGGAGGAGGCACTGTTGTCACAACTCCTCAACCTGAGGTTACCACACCACCAATTTCAACTGGCACAACAACTACCGGTGATAATAGAGCCAATCTTATAAATTCAATATTGTTTGTTGTGGTATGTGTAGTGTTAGCAGTGGTCTTGTTTTTGATAATTCGTTTTTTGATTAAAAATGGGCCTAGAAAAATCAGAGCCGCAATCAGAAATTTAGGGGACATATTCAAAGGTCTTACAAAAAAGAGCGAGCATGTCCGTAAAACTTTTTCAAGCGATTATAAGGACACATTTGAAAAAGTTGATGACGAATCAAAAGGCACATCCTCCAAGAAATTCAAGGATCTTCAGAATCAGAAGAAGATCAGAAAAATTATTGACCCGACAGAGAAGATGCGAGCCTTCTATGCATTTTTTATGAATGTTATTGTTAAAAATAATGTTCCGATCAAGGCCAGCAATACAACAACAGAATTACAAGACAAGGCAGATTTGATTTATTCTGCAAAAGATAGAAATGAGTATGTTACAGAAAAATACAACAGATTGCGCTATGCCGATGTTGTGCCGGGCGAATCTGATCTTTCAACAGTTGACGAATATCTTAGCGATATGTCAAAAAATTCAATTTCCTTGAAAGAAGAAAAAGATGACAAATCTATTAGAAAGAAAAGAAGAAATTGAAGAAGCTAAGCACAAATATTTAAACCTGTTGGAATTTTGACGAACAGCAACTAAGAAGGCTATTCATACGTTTGTAATAGTGGCAAACGAATGAGTAGTCTTGTTGATATAAGTAAAAGGATTTGAGAGGGACAATGAAATGAGTGAATACAGAAAAAAACTGACAAATGCTAAAAGGATTGTAATAAAAGTTGGCACATCTTCATTAACACATTCCGAGGGCAGAATAAATCTGAGATTCATGGAAGAAATTGCATGTGTGATATCTGATCTGCTTGACAAAGGAAAGGAAATAGTTTTGGTTTCCTCCGGAGCGATTAGAGTAGGTGCAACAAAGCTTGGATTTTCAAACAGGCCGAAAGACTTGCCGGGCAGGCAGGCTGCTGCTTCAGTGGGACAATGCGAGCTTATGAATATTTACAGCTCATTTTTTTCTAAGTATGGACGCAAAGTCGGACAGATGCTTTTAACCGGAGAAATAATATTTAATGAAGAAATAAAAAGAAATACAATTAATACTTTCGAAGCGCTTTTTTCAAACGGAGTTGTGCCAATCGTAAATGAAAACGATACAATTTCTGTGGAGGCGCTTGTTGATTTGGATGGTGAAAAAGATGGAAGCAGCAAGAAAATCGGGTTTGGTGAAAACGATACACTTTCGGCAATAGTTGCAACCATATGCAAGGCTGATCTGCTAATTATTTTCACTGACAAGGACGGTTTTTATGATGACAATCCTTCAACGAATCCGGATGCCAAATTGATTTCGATTGTCGAGAATTTGGATGACGGGATTAAGAAGTTTGCGTTTGGGAGTGATTCCGAGCACGGTACAGGTGGATTTGTGACAAAGCTGGAGGCTGCTAAGATTGCGGTCGAGGCAGGGATCGATTTGGTTATTGCGGGCGGGGATAATCCTGCGGTTGTTAGGCAAATACTTGCCGGTGAGGATAAAGGGACATTGTTCGTTGCAGAATAGTGTTTTGTTTCGGATAAGTGATAAGTGTTTAAGGGAAATGTTTGTTTGAAAGTGAGGGGAAGTATTATGGATAAGACAGTTGGATTTGATGTTGAGAACATGTGCAAAAGGGCCAAGGCTGCTTCTTTTGAGCTTGCATGCGAATCAACGGCGAAAAAGAATGCCGCGCTGATTCGGATGGCAGTAAATATAGAAAATGCTAAAGATTTTATTCTGGCTCAGAATGGGATTGATATTGAGAATGCGGTTGCGGCCGGGATTAGCGGCGCGTTTCTTGACAGGCTTACGCTTAACGATAAAAGAATTGGCGATATGGCTGAGGGGTTACGTCAGATAGCTTTGTTGCCTGATCCGGTTGGGGAAATTACTCGTGAGTGGACAAGACCCAATGGTTTGTTGATAAAGAAGAAACGCGCGCCGATTGGGGTTGTCTGTGTAATATATGAATCAAGACCAAATGTTACGGCAGATGTTGCGGGACTTACATTGAAGTCCGGTAACTGTGCAGTTCTAAAGGGCGGCAAGGAAGCGTTCAATTCAAATGTTGCCATTGCGGATCAGATAGTAAAGGCTTTGAAGGAGACAGGTATTTCTGAGGATGCGGTTCAGATTGTTAGGGATACGAGCCGCGAGACAAGCGCTAAGCTTTTGAAGATGAATAAATACATCGATGTTATAATACCGCGCGGCGGAGAGTCGCTTAAGAAGATTATTTTGGAACAGTCGTCCATACCTGTCATTTTGGCCACAGCAGGCAACTGTCATGTTTATGTCGACAAGGCCGCCAACCTTGGCATGGCAGAGGTCATAGTGGACAATTCAAAAACACAGAGGCCGGGTGTTTGCAATGCGATGGAGTCACTTCTTGTTCATGTTGATGCGGCCGATAAGTTTTTGCCTGCGATCGCAGAACTGCTTTTGAACAAAGGTGTTGAGCTGCGGTTATGTGAGAGGTCGAGGCTGATTTTGGAGAGCGTTGATACCGCTGCTATCGCCGCCCATAAGAATTTGATTATAGATGCAACAGAGGAAGATTGGGGAACTGAGTATGAGGATATGATTCTGGCTGTTAAAGTTGTGGACAGTCTTGCTGATGCTATTGCTCATATTAACAAATATGGTTCATGTCATTCTGATGCAATTGTTACTGATGACAGTGAGGCCTGCGAAGAGTTCTTAAATAAGGTTGACGCGGCGGCGGTATATTGCAATGCATCAACGCGATTCACAGATGGTTTTGAATTTGGTTTTGGTGCGGAAATAGGTAACAGTAATCAGAAGCTTCATGCACGTGGTCCAATAGGTTTAGAGCAGCTCACATCAGAGAAATATATTGTATATGGGTCAGGTCAAATTCGCGGATAACAGCACGTCACAAAAATGATGCAGCTTCATAATACAAGGAGAATGAATTGTCTAATACAAAGATTTGGTACATTTCCATATTGATAATAGTTTTAGGGTTGTGTATGTATTTCTTTGGCGGTGTAATTGCGCTTTTTGCATTTGCCGCTGTTATTGCATATGTATTAAATCCGCTGGTGGATAATATTGAAACCAAAAGAAAAATAAGAAGAGGCTTTGTGGTTGCATTTGTAATGATTGCAATGGTAGTACTGTTAGGAGTTTTCTTTGTGATATTAATGCCGATAATCTACGAACAACTGAGATCACTAAGTGATAGCATTCCGGCATACACACAGAATATTACAGCACAGATACAAAGTATTGAGGCATACGTTAAGAGTGTGGTTCCTCAATATATCTATGATTCAATTGTAACCGGTCTGTCAACGACTAATTTTGGAATTCCGATAAGCCTTGATTGGATATTCAAGATTCCTGAGATGCTGCTTAATGGGGTTCTTGCCATGGTACTTATTACATATTTTTTATTGGATGGAAGAAAACTTATAACCGGAGCGGTCAAACTTTTTTCAAGTAAGAATCAAGAAATTGTTGAGCGTGTATTAAACAATTCGGATAAGATTGTTTGGCAGTACCTCAAGGTTAAATTTATTATTTCTCTGGTCACAGCAATAGTATCAGGAATCGGATTTGCGATATTCGGAATCAAATATGCACTGCTGCTAGCAGTATTGACATTTGTTCTGAATTTTATTCCGTATTTCGGATCGATTATTGCGGGAGTATTTGCCGTGTTGGTTGCACTTGCAACAATTGGATGGCCGGGCTGTCTTTGGGTTGCGATATTTATTCTTGTCGTTCAACAGATTGAAGGAAATATTATTACACCAAAATTTCAAGGCGAGTCAATTGGACTGCATCCCGTCATTGTGTTGTTTGCATTACTGGCAAGCAGTGCCGTATGGGGGCCGCTTGGGATGTTTATCGCCGTTCCGCTTGCAGGTATTGCTAAAGTATTTTTCTACGAGTTTCAACTAATTTATAAGAAGCTAGATTAATCCGGAATAATAATGAATCGGGAGCAACAAAGTGAATTTTAACCAGCTAAAAGAAAAACACATTGAAATATTCGGTGGGAATATTGATGAGCTAAGAACTTTTTCTTCACCGGGAAGAGTTAATCTTATTGGCGAACATATTGATTATAACGGCGGATTCGTTTTGCCGGCAGCACTGACATTGGAGACTATAATAATCGCGGGACCACGTGATGACGAAAGATTGGGTCTTGCCGCAACAGATCTTGATGTATTGGTCAAGGCAGATTTTGACAAGATTGATGATTACAGAAATCTTGATTGGGGCAATTACCAAATCGGCGTTGCTTACGAGTTAATGGATGCGGGTTACAAATTGAAGGGATGTAATCTTCTTTACCATATTACAGTTCCTTTTGCCAGCGGATTATCCTCATCTGCTTCAATAGAGGTTGCAACCTTGTTAGCACTTTTGAGTATGGCAAATGATGCGCCAATTATTGTTGATGATGAATTTAAAAAGATGGCTTCTCTTATTTCTCAAAAGGCGGAGAACGAATATGTCGGCGTGAACTGCGGAATTATGGATCAATTTGCATCAGCTTTTGGCAAAAAAGATAATTGTATTTTGCTTGATTGCAAAACACTTGAGTTCAGACTTATTCCATTGCATTTGAAATATAACAAAATTGTAATTGTAAATACAAACAAAAACCGTTCTCTTGCTCATTCAAAATATAATGAGCGACGGGCAGAATGTGACGAGGGACTCGAAACAATAAAAAAAGAATTACCAAATATAACATGTCTTGCTGATGTTTCTGTTGAGGATTTTAACGTTGGCGATTTTGCATTTTCAAGTGAAACAATTAAGAAGAGAGTTATGCATGTTGTTTACGAGTGCGACAGAGTTACAAAAAGTGTTGAGGCACTTGAGGGTGGCGACATAGCGACATTCGGAAGATTGATGAACGAGTCTCATGATTCACTTCGAGATTTATATGAGGTTACAGGAATCGAATTGAATACACTTGTTGATGAGGCACGGAAGATTGAAGGTGTGCTCGGATCGCGGATGACAGGCGCAGGTTTTGGCGGGTGCACGGTAAGTATTGTTCGCACGGATTGCGTTGACAATTTTGTAAGAGAAGTTGGTAAAAAATATGTAGAGATTATTGGATACGAAGCGTCGTTTTACGTTTCCGAAATCGGAGACGGCTGTCGTGAAAGGGTAAATGAATGATTTTTTCGTCTTATAGTTTTATTTTTGCATTTTTACCAATAACGTTTATTGGATTTTTTATTTTAACCAAGTTTGAGTCAAAAATTCCTGCCAAGGTTTGGCTCATTCTTTCTTCGCTGTATTTCTATTCGCAGGGCAGCGGCAATCTCCTTTGGCTTTTTGTGGGTACGATTATTTTCAATTATATTCTCAGCTTATTGATTGTGAATAATAATAGAAATAAAAAAGGAATCGCAGCCAAATTATTATTGGCAGCAGGCTTGATTGAAAATATTGGACTCTTGTGCTATTTCAAGTATACTAACTTTTTCATCGCAAATGTTAACGCTGTGTTTGGAACGGACATAACACTTAAGACAATTATCTTGCCGCTTGGAATTTCGTTTT
>JANYKE010000178.1 GCA_025361685.1 Eubacteriales bacterium
AAATATAACAATTATATAAACGTATTGGTAGGCAAGATATTTCTTTTTAAAAATCCCAACCCTGTTTGCATCGACGGAGAGCTTGGTGAATATTCTGAAACAACTGATTTGTATTGGGAAGACAATGACACCATAAATGTCTACGAAAAAAGTTATGATGTTTAGCATTGAGGGAGTGGCTGTTGATACATAGCAAATTTAGAAAGACAATTTACTTTTAGGTAAGACGACAAACTCAGAAGCGCGTATTAAAATTATGCGGTTTTGTTTGCGCGTAGGATTGTTGGAGTTTTGACAGGGGAGCGGGATAGGTTGTACAATACAAGGGCAGTAAATACTGTGAAATAATTTGTGGGGAGAACTATGAAAAATATTGTGGGAAAGTTTGATGTTGTTGTTATAGGTGCGGGTCATGCGGGCTGCGAGGCTGCGCTGGCTTGCGCGCGGCTTGGGTGCAAGACTGCAGTTTTCACGCTAGACCTGGCAAGTATTGCCAACATGCCATGCAACCCCCGAATCGGAGGAACATCAAAGGGTCATCTGGTCAGAGAGATTGATGCGCTAGGCGGCGAGATGGGCAAGATTGCCGACAAGGCGTTTGTTCAGTCACGGATGCTCAACAAGTCAAAAGGCCCGGCCGTTCATTCGCTCCGCGCGCAGATGGACAAAAATCTGTATCAGCAATTAATGAGGCAGGTTTTGGTAGCACAGCCGGGTATCGAGATAAAGCAAGGTGAAATTGTCGAGGTTATGCAGCAGGACGGCAAAGTCACCGGAGTCAAAACAAGCACCGGTGAGACTTGCAATTGCAAATGCGTTATCATGACAACAGGCACATACCTGAAGGCCAGAATAATTATTGGTGACGTAAGCCACAACGAAGGTCCCGACGGACTGCCCGCAGCCAATGGACTAACCGCCAACCTAAAAGAATTAGGAATAAAAATTCTGCGATTCAAAACCGGAACACCGGCAAGACTAAACGGCAAGAGCATCGACTATTCGAAAATGCAAGAACAAAAAGGCGACGAAAAAATTTACCCATTTTCATTCGAGAATGAAGACGGAATTTTTCCGGAACTGCCAAGCATGTCTTGTTGGCTCACATACACAGCACCCGAGACACACAAAATAATAAGAGATAATTTACACCGCTCGCCAATGTATTCGGGTGCAATCGACGGAGTTGGCGCACGCTATTGTCCATCAATCGAAGATAAAATAGTACGTTTCCCCGACAGACCTGCGCACCAAATATTTGTCGAACCGATGGGCCGCAGCACCGACCAAATGTATTTGCAAGGGATGTCATCCAGTTTGCCCGAAGAGGTGCAGACCGAAATGATAAGGTCGCTGCCCGGTCTGGATCATGTTGAGATTATTAAGACAGGGTATGCGATTGAATATGATTGTATTGATGCGACTCAGCTACACCTAAGTCTTGAGAGCAAAGGGATTGAGGGTTTATTTTCGGCAGGACAATTCAACGGCAGCTCAGGGTACGAGGAGGCTGCAGCGCAAGGGCTTGTCGCCGGAATAAATTCAGCGAGAAAGATTAAAGGTCAAGCGCCGCTCGTGATCAAAAGATCAGAAGGCTACATCGGAGTTTTAATTGACGACCTCGTTACAAAAGGAACCAACGAGCCATACAGAATTATGACATCACGAGCCGAATACAGATTGCTGCTCAGACAAGACAACGCCGATATGCGCCTCACAAAAATCGGTTATGACATCGGACTGATTTCTGAAGAACGATACAAAAAATTTGCCGAGAAAAAAGAAACAATTAAAAATGAAATCGCGCGACTGACGAGTAAAATTGTTTCACCCAATGAAGCGGTTCAAGGTTTTTTGGCAAAGCACAACAGCACCGCAATCAAGACCGGAATTAGACTTGCTGACTTGCTTAAGCGACCGGAGATAGTGTATAATGAACTTAAAGAAATAGACGGTGAAATGCCGACAATTAATGAATTTGTACAAGAACAGATTGACATTGAAATTAAGTACGAAGGATATATCAAGAGACAAATAATCGAAGCAGAGAAAGTGTTAAAACTTGAAAATAAGAAATTGCCCAAAGAAATTGACTACATTGCAATAAAAGGAATGCGTATAGAGGCACGGCAAAAGTTAAATGATATAAGACCCGAATCTGTCGGACAGGCTTCAAGAATTTCAGGAGTCTCGCCCGCAGACATATCGGTATTGCTAATATTTATGGAGCAGTACGGAAGACGATTTTCAAAATGAAAGGAAGAGATTATTATGACAACAATTGAAGCAATCACCGCAAGACGAAGTATCAGAAAATTCAAGCAGGACCCAATTGGAATGGAGACACTTACAAAACTAATTGATTGTGCGCGCCTCGCACCAACAGGAGCCAACAGACAGCCGCTTAGATTTGGTATTGTCAGCGAAAAAGAAAATGTTGACGCAATCTTTACCACGACTGCCTGGGCTGCGGCAATAAAACCTGAAGGGGATCCAAAGCCCGGCGAAGAACCGGTAGCATATGTCGTAATTCTCGGCGACCGCCAAATGTATCCAAACGGATCGTTTGACGTTGATCATGGCGCGGCCGGCCAAACAATTTGCATTGCCGCACAAGACGCAGGACTCGGGACCTGCTGGCTCGGCGCGATAAAACGAGACAGAATAAAAGAAATACTCGACATAAATGAAGACCTCGAAGTTCTAACCATGATTGCACTCGGCTATCCCTCCGAATCTCCGCAAGTTGAAGACATAAAGGATAATCAGACAAAGTATTACAAAGATGAAAACGGTGTGCTTCATGTACCGAAACGCACGGTTGCGGATGTAACGGCATTCCTTAAGTAATACGGTGCAGCATAGCAAACATTTTTTAAATTCGGAGGAATATGCATGAGCAGAATACTTGTGGTAGACGATGAAAAATCCATTTGCGAGTTATTAAAGATAACCTTTGAAGCTGAGGGATTTGAGGTAGCAACTGCATACAGCGAACGAGATGCGATAAGAAAACTGGATGCTTTCGATCCCGAACTTCTAATTCTCGATGTAATGCTTCCCGGTGCAAGCGGATTTGATATATGCAAAAAGGTCACCACCGAGATGCACATACCTGTCATTTTACTGACAGCCAAAACCGAGCTCGAAGATAAAGTAATGGGTCTTGAACTCGGTGCCGATGATTATGTAACAAAACCATTTCAAACGCGAGAACTCATCGCTCGTGTCAAGGCATTACTCCGACGCGCCAATACCAACGGGGAAGAACAAGAAGACAGAAATTACATTAAGAACGGTGAGATGGAAGCTTTTCTTGATAAGCATAAAATTATGTTTCACTCAGTCGAAATTGAATTGGTTACAAAAGAGTATGAACTCTTGTTATTTTTCATGAAGAATATTGATCAGGTATTTTCAAGAGAATCTCTTCTGGAGAGAGTGTGGGGTTATGACTATGCAGGCGATACAAGAACAGTTGATGTTCATGTGCAGAGGCTAAGAAAAAAACTTTCGGATATAAGGGAAGATATCAAAGATTCTGAAAATTCCGACAAATATATCACAACAGTATTTGGTGTCGGTTATAAGATGAATCAATTTTAGCAGAATTTAGCGAAATATCCGATAGAAGGAAGCATTTCTTATGGGATTAAGGTTAAGAATAGTTTTAATAAATTTAGCGGTATTTATAGCCAGTTTTTGTGTAGTATTTGTACTTATTATGACCGGGCTTGTTTATGAATATGAGCGCCAGGAAATTGACAGTGTCAGAGAAAAATCCTACAACATAAGTTCGGACATTTTGAGCGTCATGCAAATAGCATATAACGAAGACCAAGGGAGCAGCGGCGAAAAAGCAATCATTTCACTTTCGCAAGATGAGATTAAAGCTCTCTTCAATTCAAAATCAAGATATATTGTTTCGGTAATAGAGGTAAATAATGCTGATTATGAAATCATTCTTTTTTCTGATGGCAAAAAAATTACAACTCCAAGAAATGTTTCTTTGCAAAGCATGGATTTCCCGGAGATTCAACAAGCAGTATCCGGCGATGAAGCATATATCATAAGAAATATAAATGGGGAGCGCACATTGTTTTTTGCTTTTCCGATAAAGTACGAGGACAATATTATCGGACAAGCAATTTTGATTTCGTCCTTGCAAGCGGCACAGACAAAAGCTTGGTCACTTGCTCTCTTGTTTGCACTCGCTCTGCTTGGGGGAACAGTAATTGTCGTCATCGCTAATTTTATCTCGGTACAGCGAATAGCAGGACCAATTATCGATTTAAAAAACGCCACTATGAAGACAACTGAAAGCATTCTTGATGCCGAAGAAAAAGGAGAGGAACTTCCGAATATCGCAGAAGACTATTATAAAAGTAAAATATTCAAACGCGCATTCTTGGATAACAAGGGAATAAAGACCCATAAGGGCAATGAACTTTATGAGCTTACGCGTGTATATCTTTTGATGACAGAAGAAGTCAGAAAAAATATTAATCTAATTTCAACAGAGAGAAATAAATTGAAGTCAATCATTGACAGTATGGGTGAGGGAGTCCTTGCACTTGACAATGACAAAGAGATTATAGTAATGAACAATGCGGCAATGGTGCTTATGGACGACGAATTCAAGGCGCAGATATCGAACTTCACTTCAGAAATTGAACAGAGCGGAAAGGTGTTTGAATGCAATATTAAAGAGTTTTATGTTCTTGTATACGTCACGCCTCTTTTCTTTAAAGACAAAAAAGAAGGGTATGTTGTAGTTATCAACGATGTAACCGAACTCAAGGAATTACAGAATAAGCAGAAGCAATTTGTAGCGAGCGTTTCACATGAACTGCGAACACCATTGACTGTTATCCTCGGGTATATAGATTTGCTGAAGGAAAAAGGCGACAATCCGAAAGTTGTAGAAATGTGCGTTGAACATCTGAGCGATTCATCGACACGACTGCAGCACCTGATAAATGATTTGCTTGACTTGGCATCGATAAGCCAGACAGAATTTGAGGTTGTGCCTGCAAGCACCGATTTATCAAAACTTGTAAACAATGTTGTTAAGCATATGAGAATCAAGGCCAGAAAGTTTAACACAGTCATAGAGAGTAAAATAGAGGACGTCGGAGACGTGATGGTGGATAAGGATCGCATACATCAGGTGATGGTCAACATTGTTGATAATGCGATAAAATATTCTCCGGCCGGAAGAATATCTGTTTTACTAAACAAGGTGGGAGAATTTGTTGAAATTACTGTTGAAGATAATGGCTGCGGAATGTCAGAGGACATGAAGGAAAAAGTGTTTGAGCCATTTTTTAGAATAGATATGGCGCGCACAAGGAATTCGGGCGGTACAGGACTTGGACTTTCGATTGTTAAAGAAATAGTAAGCAAGCACAATGGAATTATCAATGTCGAAAGCGAATTAAACAAGGGCACTAAAATAACGATAAAGTTGCCAATAATTTAGGTGGATTATGAAAATGATGAGATTTAAGAAAAATTTATTTGTTAAGGTACGTGCTTCAATAGCTTTATTGATTGGTACTTTTGTTGTCATATCATTGAGTTCCTGCTTACTGAACGCTGATCAAATCGTTGTTGTAAAAACTGATGTCGCCAACAAGTATAATTTTTCGTCTTTCATTAAGGTGGTTAGTATTAATCAGACAACCGAGGGCAGAGTTAAGGGATTCATGGTTGGTGACAAGTACATTGTTGTATCACGTTCTGTTGGAAATGAGACGAGAATATATCGAGTTTCAACGAAAGATCCAACGAATGTAATAGAGACATTCAAAACGGGATCAAATATTGAACCTACAGTTGAGATTGCGCCGACAACAAATTCGCTGATTGTGAATGACGAATATATTAACATTGACAGAAACACAACTGTTAAAATGCCATATGCACTTAAGTATTTTAAATATCCTGTGGCACCTCTTTTCCCAATGTATTCATTTTTGGATAGGACAACTCCTGTAAATATTGAT
>JANYKE010000153.1 GCA_025361685.1 Eubacteriales bacterium
TGCACAGAGTTGGACATAGATGTGGAAAATGGGGACTTGTTACAGACCAGGCCTGCATTTGGCGGCAATATCATGGCAACAATTCGCTGTTCAAATCATAGGCCACAGATGGCGACCGTTCGTCCAAGAGTTATGAAAGCTCCTGAAACCGATATTAGCAGAACAGGTGAAATTATTTTCGAAAGCATCATTGAAAGCGATAAAAGTAAAATAAAAAGAATTGTTGAAATATTTCATAGCGATGAAGCTGCGGTTAATCTTGCCGATGCACAGATAATTATTTCCGGCGGAAGAGGTATGAAAGGACCTGAAGGATTTAAACTTCTTCAAAAGTTTGCTGCTAAAGTTGGTGGTGCAGTTGCAGCAAGCCGGGCTGCAGTTGATGCAGGCTGGGTTCCATACACATATCAAGTGGGACAGACAGGGCAAACAGTTCAAACAAAGGTATATGTCGCATGTGCAATTTCAGGACAGATTCAACACCTTGTCGGAATGCAGTCTTGTGAAATGATTATTGCAATCGATAAAAATCCGGATACACCAATGATGCAAATGGCAGATATTGCAATTGTTGGGGATGTTTTTGAAATTGTTCCTGAGATTATTTATGAGATAAACGAACTTTAGTTCAATTTATGATGTTGATAGTTAATTTGAGTTAATTTGTTATGCTGATAGTGAAATTATTAGTTGACACATTAGTGCTGTTAATGTAAAATTAAGCCAATAATATTGATAAGTTTTATATCAAAACATTAGCAGATAGTTTAGAATAAAATGCGCTAAGCACAGAACGAAGAGGAATATATGGATTCACTAAATAAAAAAAATAGTAGTAAGGAAATAAACGAACTAAATAAAGAACTGTTTGAATGCAAAGTTTCTTTAGATATTGAGAAGGAACAATTGCGTATTATGCTGTCTTCTATTGGTGATGGTGTCATAAGCACTGACAATAACGGAAATGTTACCTTTATGAACATAGCTGCCGAACGGCTTACCGGTTGGAGCAGCGAAAGTGCCATTGGCAGGCATTTGCCTGAAGTTTTTGTGCTTGTTGATGAATACTCAAGAGAGAAAATAAACATTCCGATTATTGATGTAATAAATACAAAGAGTGTAATGGAACTTGAGAGCAATACTATACTTATTGCAAAAGATGGGACAGAAAGATTTATTGCAGATAGTATCGCACCGGTTATGGATTCAAATGCCAGTATTTCCGGCGTGATTTTTGTTTTCAGAGATATTAGCGAACGAAAAAAAATTGAAGATGCACTATACAAAAGTGAAAAAAAATATAAAATGCTTGCGGAAAATGTTTCCGATGTAATTTCGGTATTTAATGTAACAAGGAATATATTCACTTATGTTAGTTCTTCGGTATACAATTTGAGAGGCTTTACTGTCGAAGAGGCCATGAATGAAAGCCTGGATGAAAGGCTTTCACCGGAGGCGCTAGTCATTGCACGACGCGAAATGGAAAAAAATGTTAAATATTTCGCTGAAAATCCTGATGAAGAAAAGTTTTTTATTACTGAGAGTCGACAGGTGTGTAAAAATGGAGATGTTATATGGGTTGAGACTTCAAGAAAGTATCAATATAACGATAATGGTGAAATAGAAAGCGTTAATGTAATTCGCAAAATTGACGACAGAAAAAAGGCTCAAGAAGAATTACTATATGTTAGCTATCATGATCAGCTTACAGGACTTTACAATCGTAGATTTTATGAAGAAGAAATGAAGAGAATTAACACTAAACGAAATCTTCCGATAACATTGATTATGTCGGATGTTAACGGCTTAAAACTGACCAATGATTCATTTGGACATCAGGCCGGTGACTTACTTTTGCAGAAGGCAGCTAATATTTTCAAGAGAGAATGCCGTGCTGATGAGATAATCGCAAGAATTGGCGGAGATGAATTTGTTATTTTGTTACCTCGAACTGATGAAAAAGAGGCTGAGGATTTAATCAAACGTATTGAAGAAGCTATCGAAAAAGAGAAAAAGGGAAATCTTATATTGTCTATTTCAATGGGGTTTGCTGTTAAAGTTGATCCTACAGACAATATTGATGACGTATTCAAAAGAGCTGAAGACGAAATGTATAAGAAGAAACTTTCAGAAAGTGCGAATATTAGAATTCAAACAATAGATCTCATAATGAAGGCGTTATATGAAAAAAGACCAATTGAACTTTTGCATTCTAAAAATGTCAGCGAAATATGCGAGTCAATAGCAACAAAACTTAATTTTGAAAAAGATGAGATATATCAGATGAAAATTGCCGGATTGATGCATGATATTGGCAAAATCGGAATTGATGACAGTAAATTGAACAAAACTGAAGACTTAACTATTGAAGAATTGCGTGAGATTGAAAGACATGCTGAATTAGGTTACAGAATACTTAGAGCTGCAAATGAATTTACAAAGATTGCACAATATGTTCACGAGCATCATGAAAAATGGAATGCACAAGGTTTTCCTAAAGGATTAAAGGGGGAAGAAATTTCGAGGGGTGCGAGAATTATTGCAGTTGCAAATGTTTACGATTCATTAACTTCCGAAAGTCCCCATGGGCAAGGGCTGAGTAAGGAAGAAGCACTTGAAAAAATAAGTGAATTTGCGGGTAAAGATCTTGACCCGGAGATTGTCAAAATTTTTATTGACATACAGAAAGAATGTTGTTGATAATGAGCGACAGTTTAAATGATTATATTCTTTATTTTCCGATTATTTTTGGTACTGTTTTAATTATCGCAGTTACTATTCTTGCAATAATATTTACTTATCTGTTTCGCACAAGAAAAAGAACACTTTCGCATACCGAACCAATTGGAATTAATGAGGTGCTTGGTCCTTTTGAGTTGGGACAGCACATGTACAGTTTGGCATTCACTCATAAAAGCGTAAAATGGATGCGATATAACTTTATTGTCGGTTATCATAATCAAGTTGCATATAATAAGCTAGATAAAATACGAAGCAGCATTTCAAAACTGTCATCAGATATTATTTCTCTGACACCTGCAGTTATTTGGCTGTTTGATAATCTCCAGATGATGTTCAGAGAATTTGAAGAGGCCAGCAATACGGCGAAAAGATTTAAAATGCTTCCTATACTGAGGACAGGAATATTTAAAGGTTATCCAAGAATATATGTTGTGGCAAGAAATATGGTTTCAATTTCAGGAGGACACTTAAGCGAAGGTACTATTGCTCTTATGCTAAAGTCCTACCAAAAGAAACTGCCATTAACAGATACTGAATTGTGGGCTCTTTCAGAAATGTTAGGGTTCTGCCTTATTGAACGAATAATTGAAGTGGCACAGGAAATTATTCATATCACTGATATCAAATCAAAAGCAGCCATGTTTGTAAAAGAGAAGTTGGGAGAACACGACAAACTCGATATTTTACCATTGCTATGCAAGATTGATGAAGAATATAAGGAAAACTACTCATTCCACTCTCATGTAATATATCTTTTGAAAAACAGATCCTTTGATGAATCTGCTATTCAGAAGTATGCAGAATATTATTTTAAAAGTATTGGTGATAATTTGATGCTGTCAGAGATTTTCCTTGAAGAAGGAAAGTTGGAATCACATCTTGAATCAAATATCCGCTCACTCATAGTCAGCCTCAGAGAGAATAACGAAGTTGAAATTGATAAGTTTTTTGAAAAATTATCACTGCTTGAAAGTACACTTTCAAAAGATCCCGATGGAGTATATTCTCAAATGGATTCCGAAAGCAGAAGTATGTATAGAAGTGTAATAGAAAAACTGTCGCTAAGGTATAACCTTGACGAGGCAGAAATTGCTGAGGATTGCTTGCAGCTTGCAATTGAAGGAAATGAGAAACTAAATAATTCTCATCATATAGGTGTATACCTTATTGGAAAAGGATATCCACTGTTGCTTTCAAAAGTATTAAACAAGCCTATTCCAATTCACTTAAGGCAGAAGCAAAATCTCAAGGGTGTTATTTATTTTTTATCCATTTCAATAATACTTGTCTGCACATATTATGGGTTGATGATTGTTCTTCAACGTCTGGGGTTGATGGACGAAGTAGTTGTATACATTACATTTCTAGTTATTTCTTTAATTCTGCTTGCCGGAGTTGCACTCGAAACAATTAATAAATTGTTTACTAAGTTAGTCCCGGCGCGGATGCTTCCTGCTCTTGACTTTATTAACGATATACCGGATAACGCCAGAACATTTATTGTTATGCCGGTAATAATTTTTTCTTTAGCCATGAGTACACGGAGGCAAAGTTATAAGGCGAATTTTTTACACAATCGCTTCTCTGCTTTTTCCATTGTACTACCATGCTCCATTCCTTTCAAATGAAGTAAACCGTGGATAAAAAGATATCCGAG
>JANYKE010000164.1 GCA_025361685.1 Eubacteriales bacterium
AAAAATTTCACTTGCACGATTGGGGATTTATTGGTATTATATGTGGGTAAAGAATTATATATGATAACTACTATTTACACTAATGATAAAATGAACAAGAAAGGTAATATGCACATGAAAGAGATAAGATTTTTGCACTGTGTAGATTTGCGATTAGGCTTCGGACACAAGGTCAGCGGCTTTGCAGACGCAAGGCGTCTTAACATCAGACGCGAAGACCTTGCCAAAACATTTCTCAAAATTTTGGACACAGCCAAAACCTACGAATCTGATTTCATAATTTTCAGCGGCGCTTTTCTTGACACCGACCACATAAACGAGGCAACCCTCAACTTCGTCAAATACGAACTCCAGCAATGCAGTGCTGACACCGATGGCAGAATCAGATTTATTATCGCCCCGCGCAACGATGGCTCCGGCATCTCCAAAGCCGACAACGAAATATACGCCAAGCTTGCCGACTGCCCGAGTGTAACAGTAGTAAACGCGCCTCATACCAAGATATCACTCGATGACATAGGCACATGTATATATAATGTAACAAAAGAAACCACTGACATTGTCGCGGAAATAAAAAGCGAATACCCTGCCTCATTCCGAATTGCAATCTGTCAAGGCTCAATTGAAAAGGAAACTGCCGAGACTCTCGCGCGGAACATCGTCCTCAATACCAACGCAATTTCAGAAAAATATTTCAACGATCAAAGCATGCACTACGTCGCGTGTGAGTTCTCCAAAAATAGAATTCACGACATCTATGAAAAAAATGTTCTCTTCTGCCCCGGAACTCCCGAGCCACTCACCGAAAAGGAAACCGGCCAGCACGGAATATACCGCGTTCGGCTCACAATGGATGACAACGGCGTTGAAAAAGAAATCACTTTTGTCGAAATTGCCTTACGCGAATTTATAAATGCACGGATCGACATTTCCGGATGCTTTTCTCAAGAAGCAATCAGCGATAAAATAGTCAGCGAATTTGCACCCAACCCAAATCAAATTTACAGCATATCGCTCGAAGGCGAAGTCAGCCCATTTCTCACATTTAGTGCTGACGAGCTAACCAGAATGACCGAGGGCGTGTTTTTTGATTTGATAATTGATGCATCAGCGGTTAATCAGTTTGATATTAAGACAATAGCAGAGTCGTCCGGCATAAAAGGTTTGTTTGTCAGGAAACTGCTCAGTGAAATTGATGAAGCACCCGATGATAGGGAAAAACAGATAATGCAGCAGGCATTGTTCTTCGGTATCATGGCATTGGAGGGTAAGCGGATATGTTTATAGAAAGTGTTAAAATCAAAGGATTTGGCAAATTCAAAGACCTGAAGCTGGATTTCAACAACAGCATGAACTATATCAGCGGACCCCTCGAGAGCGGCAAATCCACAATCCAGTCTTTTATCAAAGCGATGCTCTACGGATTTAACACGGAAAACTTTACAGGCGGCATCGATGATTATGAAAAATACGAGCCCTGGGACGGCAGTGACTTTGGTGGAAGCATATGCCTGCGTACCAACGCGGATAAATCTTATACAATTCATCGCGACTTCACGAACCAAAATTATAAAGTGTTTGAAAACGAGTCCACAAACATTACTCCCGCTTTTATTAACAATCCCAAGCCGATCGGCGAAATAATGCTCGGCATGACAGTCGACGAATTCGAAAAAGCTATTTTCATTCGCCGTCAGGAAATGCGCATGGCCACTGACTTTGGCAGTTCGCTCAATGACGAACTTCACAATTTTCTTACCACAGGATACCCCGATGTTTCGCTTGACAAAACACTCTTGGCGCTTGATATCCTCGCCGATGAAATTGCAGGCAAGAACGATGGCAAACCGAATCTGCTCACTGATATCGACTCTCGCATTTCCGATGCCCAAATAAGAAGCAACGGCATTTATAAAATTAGAAAAAAGATTGATACCGAGGAGAAGCTGCTCGAAGAGGCCAAAAAAAATAAAAGCATAATGCAGGATAAAATGTTTATCCAAAAGGCAATATCATATTGCGGCAAATTGCATGAGAGCTCTTCTTCAAAAATCGAAGCCCGCGACAGCCTTACCACTTTGTTGGACGAGATTGCATCAATTTCTGAGGATTTGACTTTGAGCAACAATACGACGATACTAATTAAGAAGACGCTGGATTCGGCAACTGAATATGATTCGTCTCTCGAAAATGTTTTTGGTGATTACGAAAAGTACAGTTCATTATCATCACAAAGAATCGAAACTGAATCGGAAATTTCTGTTACCGAGAGTAAGATTGCCAAGCTTAAAGAAGGTTACAGTCCTTCTGCAAACGTTGATTATATTTCTGACGCCAAAAACTTTGACACTCTCGAAAGCTCTATACAGACACTGAATCTCCTCGAGGACAAAGAACAGAGCATCGCAAAAAAACCACTCCCTTTGGTTGTTCCCATCATTCTGTATATTTTGTCTGCAATATTATTAATTGCTCCCGTCTCCATTTTCTTTGCATTGATTTTTTACACAGGAAATATTTTGCTGATAAATTCTGCTCTGGGAATGTTCAAGAGTCTGGCCGGCAGCATCACAAACGTCTCCTTGGGATTATCGGTATTCATATCTATAACCCTGTTTGTTTTTGCAATTAGGTTAACTTCAAAAATCAAGAAGTCAAAAAAGGCCTTCGCAGAATCAAAGGAAACAGCCGCCAATGATCAGACAACCATTGAAGGTTTCAAAAATATTGTTGCCGACATCCTTTCAACGGGCGGTGCAAAAGATTACGATTCTTATGTTTCCGATATGAAGCACTTCAAGAAATTTGGAAGCGCGATTTCAAA
>JANYKE010000174.1 GCA_025361685.1 Eubacteriales bacterium
TGTTTGAACGTTTTCTTAATCCTGAAAGAATTAGTATGCCTGATTTTGATATAGATTTTTGTTACGTCAGGAGAGGCGAAGTAATTGATTATGTTGTTGAAAAATACGGCAAGGACAACGTAGCGCAAATCATTACATTCGGAACAATGGCGGCTCGCGCGGTAATACGTGATGTGGGAAGGGTGCTCGATGTGCCCTATGCCAAAGTCGACGGAATCGCAAAACTAATCCCATTCCAAATCGGAATCACAATTCATAAGGCAATCGAGCTCAATCCCGAACTCCGAATGTTGTACGACGAAGACGAATCCGTCCGTGACCTATTGGATACCGCCGCTCGCCTCGAAGGCATGCCTCGTCACTCCTCGACCCATGCAGCCGGAGTTGTCATAACAGAACAAGGACTGACCAACTATGTCCCTCTCCAATGCATGGATGACAACGTAGTCACACAATACTCAATGAACCTGCTCGAAGATTGCGGCCTGCTCAAAATCGACTTCCTCGGCCTGCGTACCTTGACCATAATTGATGACTGCATCAAGATGGTCAAACTAAACCACGACAAGGACATTGACTTTGACCAAGCAGACTACGAAGACCCAAACGTTTACCGCATCATAAGCGACGGCAAAACAAGCGGAATCTTCCAACTCGAAAGCGCCGGCATGACATCCTTCATGAAAGACCTCAAACCTTCAACACTTGAAGATATCATCGCAGGAATCTCACTTTATCGCCCCGGTCCTATGGCCAAGATTCCCGACTATATCGCCGGCAAAAAGAATCCGGCCACCGTCAAATACGCTCATCCCAGCCTCGAACCCATTTTGAACGTCACCTATGGTGTCATGGTCTACCAAGAACAAGTCATCCAAGTTGTACAAGACGTTGCCGGCTACACCCTCGGCCACGCAGACCTCGTCCGTCGTGCCATGTCAAAAAAGAAATTTGACGTTATGGAAAAAGAGCGCGAATTCTTTGTAAAAGGTGCACTTGCCAATGGCATTAGCGAACTGATTTCCAACAAGTTGTTTGACGAGATGATGGACTTTGCAAGTTACGCATTTAACAAATCGCATGCCGCCGGGTACGCCGTAATCGCATATCAGACCGCATGGCTCAAATATTATTTCAAGGAAGAATTTTACGCGTCAATGATGAACAGCTGCATGGGCTCGAGTGAAAAAATATCATACTATATCAGTGAGGCTCGCGCGCTCGGAATCGAAATACTGCCGCCCGAAATCAACACAAGCTTCGGCGACTTCCGAGTCAAGGATAAGAAAATAATTTTTGGAATCTCTGCAACAAAGCATGTGGGCAGAGGCGCTGTCGATTCCATCACAAGAGAGCGTGAGGAAAACGGACCGTTCAAAACTTTTATGGATTTTTTGCAACGCGTTTCAGGCAAGGACGTTAACAAGAAAGCAATCGAAAGCTTTATCAAGTCAGGAATGATGGATGCATTCGGAATCAGCAGAGTCTCGCTGCTCCTGCACTACGAAGCAAAGATGAATTCTATTCTTGATGATAAGAAAAAGAATTACGATGGTCAGATGGATTTGTTTGGCATCGGCGAATCATCATCTGCACAACACGATGTCGCTCGCGACGATTTTCCGGTAATGGATGAGTACCCTGTTCCAAAGCTTCTCGAAATGGAACGCGAAGTTCTTGGAATTTATGTTTCCGGTCATCCGCTTGACGAGTTCGAAGAAGAGATCCGAAACGGTATCTCCGTTTTCAGCAAGGACATAAACTCCGCGGACTCCAACATGGACGAAACCTCACCAAATGAAAACGAATTAGATGCAGAATCAATGGCAAATGTTAAAGATGGTGAGCGTGTCATTCTTGGCGGCATTATAACGCAAAAGAAAACCAAGATAACACGAAACAATAACATGATGGCCTTTATTACGCTCGAAGATTTTTACGGTAGCACAGAGATTTTGATTTTCCCTACAACGCTTACGCGATATGGCGAGCTACTCAACGAAGGACGAATTGTTTTCGTCAAAGGTAAGGTAAGTGTTACCGAGAATGATGCAACAAAAGTTTTAGCCGACGAAATTATTCCCATCGAAAAGCAAAAGAAACTTTTCATCAAAGTCAAGAACGGCGAAGATAAAAAAATATATCTTGCCATCAAACCAATTTTAAACAAGTATCGCGGAATCACGCCTGTTGTGTTTTGCGACGCCGACAGCACCGACTTAAAGATAATCGGCACAGTTGGGCAGAACAGCTGGGTCCGCCTCTGCGACTCGCTTATCACCGAACTCACCAGCGCCCTCGGCCCCAACCCCCTCATAATCAAGTAATCTGGCTCGTGAAAATATTTTTTTAACAGGTGTTGCATTTAGGTAAACTGTATAGTATACTTATTTTTGCTGTGGCTAAAGAAATATGAAACACCCGGCAGAGTGTAAAGAGAAGGAGGACCAAAAATGCCAGAAAATCAGAAGATCAGAATCAGACTGAAATCGTATGATTATCAACTGCTTGATCAATCCGCTGAAAAAATCGTTGAGACTGCTAAGCGTACAGGAGCAAAAGTATCGGGACCGATACCTCTTCCGACCAAGAAAGAGATTGTCACAATACTTCGTGCACCACACAAGTATAAGGACGCCCGCGAACAGTTCGAAATGAGAACTCACAAAAGATTGATTGATATTTTTTTGTCAACACCTAAGACGGTAGATGCGTTAATGAAGCTTGACTTACCATCAGGTGTAGATATAAAGATAAAGTTATAGTTATTTTTCTTCCATATAATAATATTATTATGGAGATATAATGAAACGATTATCCGGTCATGTTCAACAGAGATTGAAGGTTAAGGCTAGATAGCAGCTTGTAACTTAGCAATCGCTACCTGTAGGGTATTGAATCGAGGACTATTAACATAGGAGGTAAGATAATGAATAAAGCTATTATTGGTAAAAAAATCGGAATGACTCAGATATTCACAGAAGAAGGCAAAAGAATTCCGGTAACCGTTATTGAAGCAGGGCCATGCACTATCGTTCAGATGAAGACAAAAGAGAACGACGGCTATGATGCAATAAAAGTCGGTTATGAAGAAATCAAAGAACACAGAATTAACAAACCTGACAAAGGCCAATTTGATAAGGTCAACGTTAAACCATTGAAGTATCTCAAAGAATTCAGATTTGAAGATTGTGCAGATTACAAAGTAGGACAAGAAATCAAAGTCGAAGATATGTTTGCAGAAGGTGACGTTATTGACATTAGCGGCGTATCAAAGGGCAAAGGTTTCGCAGGCGTTATCAAAAGATACAATCAGTCAAGAGGACCGATGAGTCATGGTTCAAAGTATCACAGAGGAGTTGGCTCAATGGGTTCGGCTTCTGATCCTAGCAGAGTTTTCAAAGGCAAGCATTTGCCGGGACATATGGGAACAGATACCGTAACGATTCAGAATCTCAAAGTTGTAAAAGTTTTAGCTGATAAGAATGTTCTGCTTGTGAAGGGTGCAGTACCCGGACCGCGCAACGGTTTAGTTTTCATAAGCAATGCGATAAAAGGCCAAATATAGTTATTGTGAAGGGAGGAAAAGGAAATGGCGAAAGTTGATGTATATAATATTGAAGGCGAAGTAGTTGACAGCATAGAGTTAAACGATGATATATTCGGCATAACGGTTAACACTCATGTAATGCATGAAGCAGTAATTAACCAGATGGCTAATAAAAGACAAGGCACACAATCAGCCAAGACAAAGAGCGAAGTCAGAGGCGGAGGAAGAAAGCCTTGGAGACAAAAGGGCACAGGTCGTGCAAGACAGGGAAGTATCCGTTCGGCACAGTGGATTAAGGGCGGCGTTGTATTTGCACCAAAGCCAAGAGATTACAGTTATACATTACCAAAGAAGGTTAAGACACTTGCACTTAAGTCTGCGTTTTCTTCAAAGGTAATGGATAATGATATTATCGTTATGGACAGTATCGCGTTTAGTGAGCCTAAGACTAAGGAAGCAGTCAAAATGTTGAAGAATCTGAACATTGACACAACTGCTCTTATTCTGATCAAGGAGAAAGACGATAACACCACGCGTCCAATCAGAAATATTGAAGGCGTTAGAACATCTTTTGTAAACACGATTAATGTTTTGGACATAATGTCTTATGATAAGTTGATTATCACTAAAGATGCAATTGCTAGGATTGAGGAGGTATATGCAAAATGAGAATCGCTGAAGATATTATTTTAGCACCGGTTGTAACAGAAAAAAGTGCTGATCAGTCACTTGATGGTAAGTACACTTTTAAAGTTGCCAAGGATGCAACAAAGGTAGATATTAGAAATGCTGTAGAACAACTTTTCAATGTTAAGGTTCTTAAGGTTAATACAATTAATTACGATGGCAAAAAGAAAAGAGTCGGAGTTCACCAGGGTAAGACAGCAAGCTGGAAGAAAGCTATTGTCAAGATTGATAAGTCTCCGGGTTCAACATCATATTTGAAAAAAGGCGGCAAGGAAGAACTTATTAACAAGAAATACAAGTCATCCATTGAGGAATTCGGATTTGTTCAGTAGTAGTAATTGCGAAATATAATTTTAGGAATTATTAAAGATTAAGTAAAGGAGTGAAAGTTCAATGCCAATTAAAAAATACAGACCGACTTCTCCGGCGAGACGATTCTACACAGTGCTTAAACCTGACGAGATTACGCCTAATACTAAACCTGAGAAATCATTGCTTGCTCCATTGATGAATAAAGCCGGCAGAAATGCTAACGGCAGAATTACTGTTCGTCACCAGGGAGGCGGCGCAAAAAGAAAGTATAGAATTATCGATTTCAAAAGAAATAAGGACGGCATGGTTGCGACTGTTGTTTCTGTCGAATACGATCCAAACAGAACAACCAACATTGCTTTAGTTCAATATGAAGACGGCGTTAAGAATTATATTCTCGCGCCTGTTGGCTTAAAAGCCGGTGACAAAGTTGAATCAGGTGAAAATGCCGACATTAAATCAGGTAATACTCTTAAAATTTCCAATATTCCTGTTGGCACAATTATCCACAATATCGAAATGAAACCCGGCAAAGGCGCACAGCTTGTAAGATCAGCAGGCGGCTCAGCCCAGTTAATGGCTAAAGAAGGCGAAATGTCTCAGGTTAGACTTCCTTCAGGCGAAGTTAGATATATCAGAATGGATTGCAGAGCAACTATTGGACAACTCGGAAATGTTGAACACGAGAATGTATCAATCGGTAAAGCCGGTCGTAAGAGACACATGGGAATTCGCCCGACAGTTCGTGGGGTTGTTATGAATCCTGTTGACCATCCGCATGGTGGTGGTGAAGGTAAGGCACCAATCGGCAAGCCGGGACCTGTTACACCTTGGGGCAAGCCAACACTTGGTTATAAGACAAGAAAGAAGAAGAACCAGAGTGATAAATATATTGTTAAGAGAAGAAACGCGAAGTAATTTGAAGGGAGGCATTGCATAAATGAGTAGATCGGTAAAAAAAGGACCTTTTATACAGCCTAGGTTGTTAAAAAGAATAGAGGAAATGAACGATAAAAATGAGAAAAATGTTTTGAAGACTTGGTCAAGAGCTTCAACAATTTTCCCGCAGATGGTTGGACATACAATTGCTGTTCACGATGGCAGAAAACATGTCCCGGTTTACATTTCCGATGAGATGGTTGGACATAAGCTTGGAGAATTTGCGCCAACAAGAACTTACAGAGGCCATATCAGAAGTGAAAAGACATCAGCAGTAAGATAATTCGAAAATTGTTGCAGTTAATTATGAAAGGAGGATTACACAATGAGTAAAGCACTGACTCAAAGTGAACTGTTAGAAAACAGGGAAGAGATTTTAGCAATTTATAAAAGCACACATAAAAAATCAAACAAACCCCGTATACTAACCAAGAGAGAAAAGAAGACTCTGGGAATCGGCAAGGACGAAGGTAGAGCAACTTGCAGTTATGCCAGAATTTCAGCAAGAAAAGTTAAGATTGTGTTAGATCTTATTAAAGGCAAGAGCCTTGAGGAAGCAAATGCAATCGTAAAATACACACCGAAAGCTGCTTCTGAGTATATCGCTAAATTGTTGACATCTGCAGAAGCAAACGCAACAGTTAAAGATCTTAACAAGGATAACCTTTATGTGGCAGAGGTAATTGCCAATCAGGGACCTACACTTAAGAGATTTATGGCAAGAGCAAGAGGTTCGGCTTCTAGTATTAAGAAAAGATCGAGCCACATTACAGTTGTATTAAAGGAAAGAGAGATATAATAAGGAGGTTAGAGAATGGGACAGAAAGTACACCCACACGGTCTTAGAGTTGGAATTATCAAAGATTGGGACACAAAATGGTACGCTGAGAAAAAAGATTTCGGTGATTTGCTTGTCGAAGATGTTAAGATAAGAAAATTTATTAAGAAGAAACTTTTCATTGCCGGAATTTCCAAGATTGAGATTGAGCGCGCTGCTAATGTGGTTAAGATAAACATTCATGCGGCTAAACCGGGTTTGGTTATCGGTAAAAAAGGCAGCGGAATTGACGAACTGCGCAAAGAGGTTGAAGGCTTTGTTACGAGAACTGTTCTGCTCAATATATCAGAAGTTAAGTCTGCCGATAAGGATGCACAATTGGTTGCTGAAAATATCGCAGCGCAGCTCGAAAAGCGTATTTCGTTTAGAAGAGCAATGAAACAGGCTATGTCAAGAACAATGAAAGCCGGAGCCAAAGGTATTAAAACAAAGGTTTCAGGCAGACTTGGCGGAGCTGAAATTGCAAGAAGCGAACATTATCATGAAGGAACTATTCCACTGCAGACATTAAGAGCTGATATTGATTATGGATTTGCAGAAGCAGATACGACATATGGCAAAATTGGTGTTAAGGTCTGGATTTACAAAGGAGAGATTCTTCCTGTAACTAATAAAGAAAAAGTTGCGGAAGGAGGTAAAGCATAATGTTAATGCCTAAAAGAGTTAAACACAGAAAAGTTATGCGTGGCAGAATGAAGGGTAAAGCAACAAGAGGAAATGTGATAAGTAATGGAGATTACGGACTTGTGGCTTCAGATTCGTGCTGGATTACGAGTAATCAGATCGAAGCTGCCAGAGTTGCAATGACAAGATATATCAAAAGAGGCGGCAAGGTTTGGATTAAAATTTTCCCTGACAAACCTGTTACACAAAAGCCTGCTGAAACCCGTATGGGTAGTGGTAAGGGTTCTCCGGAGTATTGGGTTGCAGTTGTGAAACCGGGACGTATTCTCTTTGAGATTGCCGGAGTATCGGAGGAAAGTGCAAGAGAAGCTATGAGACTTGCAGCGCACAAACTTCCAATCAAATGCAAATTTGTATCTCGTGAAGGAGGTCCGCTATTTGCTGATACAGTATTCTGGACCAAAGCCGAAGCACCGACAGCTGCTGAAACTGCAGCGTTGGATGATAAGGAAGCTACAGCAGTAGTATCAGAGTCAGAGGCTTCTGATGCAAAGGTAACAAAAGAAAGTGATGGTGAATCTAATGAAGGCTAGTGAAATGAGAGAAATGACGATGCAAGAACTTCAGGACGAGCTTGGCAATCTAAAATCAGAACTTTTTAAATTGCGCTTCCAGCATGCGACTAACCAGCTTGACAATCCGTTACAGTTAAAAATGGTTAAGAAAGATATAGCTCGCGTTAAGACAACAATCAGAGAAAATGAAATAGCTGATGAAGCAAATAAGGAAGTTAAGGAAGCAGTTGAATAATAAAATATTTTCGAAAGGGGGAATCTTAGGTGACAGAAGAAAGAGGTTTGAGAAAAACAAGAACCGGTAAGGTTGTTAGCGACAAGATGGATAAAACAGTAGTTGTTACAGTTGAGCGAACCGTTAAGCATCCTTTATATAAGAAAATTGTCAAAAAAACATCCAGACTTAAGGCGCACGATGAAAATAATGAGTGCAGTATCGGTGATAAAGTTAAGGTTATGGAAACAAGGCCGATAAGCAAGGATAAGGTTTGGAGAGTTGTTGAAATAGTTGAAAAAGCAAAATAGTTTTATTACAGAAAAATTTTGAAGGGAGGTACGTAGACATGATACAAGTTCAAACCAGACTAAAGGTAGCGGACAATACGGGTGCCAAAGAAATTATGTGCATCAAAGTATTGGGTGGAACAAGACGCAGATATGCCGCAATAGGCGATATTATTGTTGCTTCAGTTAAAAAGGCTGCCCCTGGCGGCGTTGTTAAAAAAGGTGAAGTTGTGAAATGTGTTGTAGTGCGTACAAAAAAGGATCTCAGCAGACCAGATGGTTCATTTATAAGTTTTGATGAGAATGCAGCGGTTATTATCAAAGATGATCTTAATCCAAGAGGAACTCGTATATTCGGACCTGTTGCAAGAGAACTAAGAGAAAAGAATTTTATGAAGATTATTTCCCTTGCACCGGAAGTAATATAGTGAGGAGGCAAAATAATGAATAAGGTACATGTTAAAACAGGTGACAAAGTTATAATTCTTAGCGGAGCTTCAAAAGGCAAGAAGGGCAAAGTAGTTGATGTTATTCCTAAGAATATGACAGTAATAGTTGAAGGCGTAAACATAGCCACAAAGCACAGAAAACCGAAAAAACAGACTGATCCGGGCGGAATTATTCACCAGGAGACACCTATCAGCAGTTCGAAAGTTATGTTTATTTGTCCAAAGTGTAATGAACCAA
>JANYKE010000191.1 GCA_025361685.1 Eubacteriales bacterium
GCCGGCGTTCCGACAATGTTCGAAGCAATGCTGCGCGACAAAAGTTTTAAAAAAGTTCGATTTGATCATTTGAAATCAATTTACAGCGGAGGAGACACCCTTTCTTCCGAACTAAAGGTCAGATTTGACACACAAATTAAAGCGCAAGGAAGCAAGGTTGAATTGACAGAAGGTTACGGGCTAACCGAAACGGTAACAGGATGTGTTCTTACACCGCCCGGCCATTATCGTAAAGGAGCCATGGGCATACCAATACCCGATACACTTGCAAAAATTGTTAACATGGAGACAAAAGAAGATTTGCCGTACTGGGAGATTGGTGAAATATGTCTTGCCGGGCCGTCACTTATGAACGGATATCTGAACAATCCCGATGAGACTGCAAAGACTATTCATACCGACGAAAACGGAATCAGCTGGTTGTACACAGGTGATATCGGTTATATGGATGAAGACGGATACATATTCTTCAAGAGCAGAGCAAAGCGAATGATAAAGGTTTCCGGTGTAAATGTTTATCCGATACAAATTGAGCAGGTTCTTGAAATGCACAAATTTGTATTCAGAGCATGTGTTGTCGGTGTACCTGATGATTATCAGATGACAAGCGTTAAGGCCTTTGTGATTCTTGAAGATGATGTGCCGGCAACAGAAGAGACCAAGCTCATACTGGTAAAGCATTGCCGCGAGCATTTGATTAAATGGAGCGTTCCGCGTTCAATAGAATTTTGCAAAGAGCTTCCGACAACACTTGTCGGCAAGGTGGAATACAAAACTCTGGAAAAATCATAAAATCATAATAAAATCATAATAAAAAGCGCTAGCTTGTATTTTATATTTCAAATAATTGTGCTATAATGGCAATAATAAAAATTCTATGTTGAACAAGAAAGGATGTGCTTTTATGGCAGGTACTAAATATAAGCGCGTTATGATTAAGATGAGCGGTGAAGCATTGGCCGGAGAACAGAAATTCGGAATTGACATGGATGTACTTGGCGGGATTTGCGACAGTATAAAAGTGGCTTACGACCTTGGAACACAGATAACTATTGTTGTTGGAGCAGGCAACTTTTGGCGAGGGACAAGCGGAGTCGGTATGGACCGGACAACTGCAGACCATATGGGGATGCTCGCTACGACGATTAACAGTCTGGCCCTCCAGGATGCACTTGAGGCAAGAGGAATCGAAGTCAGAACGCAGTCAGCCATTGAGATGCGCCAGATTGCTGAACCGTATATCAGAAGAAAAGCAATGAGACATTTGGAGTGCGGCAAGATTGTAATTTTCGCATGCGGCACCGGCAATCCTTTCTTCTCAACAGATACAGCGGCGGCATTAAGAGCTGCCGAGATTGATGCCGAGGTTATGCTCAAGGCTACCAACACTGATGGAGTATACGATTGCGATCCGAGGACAAATCCTGATGCAAAAATGTATAAGGAAATTTCCCACAACGAAATTCTTGCCAAGCATCTTAAAATTATGGACTCGACAGCTGCGGCATTATGCCTCGATAACAATTTGCCAATCATAGTTTTCAACATCAATGATCCGGAAAATATCGTTAAGGTTATCAAGGGTGAGAAGATTGGTACGCTTGTAAAAGGCGAGGACTGATGCTATAATAAACAAAAAAATACAGTGTTTTAAAGCTTTTAGGAGGTATAATTTATGGAAACAGGTTCGGATTATCAAAAGTACGCAGACAAAATGGATAAGGTTATTGAAAAAATCATTTATGATTACAAGGGCATAAGAGCCGGCCGTGCCAACCCTTCGATTTTGGATAAAGTGCATGTGGATTATTATGGAGTCGAAACTCCGATTGCCCAGATTGGCAATATTTCGGTGCCCGATCCAAGATCTATCATGATTCAGCCATGGGATGCCACAATGCTCAAGGCAATTGAAAAAGCTCTGATCGCTTCGGACATCGGTATTATGCCATCTAACGATGGCAAAGTTATAAGACTGACATTTCCGCAGCTTACCGAAGAACGAAGAATTGAATTAACCAAGACAGTTAAGAAACACGGAGACGAGGCAAAGGTTGCAGTAAGAAATATTCGCCGCGATGCAGTTGATGATTTCAAGGCAATGAAGAAGAAGAGTGAGATCACGGAGGATGATCTTATTGATGCAGAAAAAGATATTCAGAAGATTACCGATGGCTACATTGTTGAAATTGATAAGCTTGTTGATAAAAAAGA
>JANYKE010000207.1 GCA_025361685.1 Eubacteriales bacterium
GAAAAATATTTTTCATATCAACACGAGAGTGGAATGAATGTTATTGTAATTCCGAAACGTGGGCATATGCAAAAACGAGCTGCATTTATTACAGAGTATGGTTCGCTTGATAATGAGTTTGCTGTTGCGGGTTCTGACACAAGAATTATAATGCCATACGGCATCGCACATTTTCTTGAGCACAAACTATTCGAGCAGGAATATGGAAATGTTATGGACAGGTTTGCCAAACTTGGCTCTAACCCGAATGCATATACCAGCTATAACAGAACCGCATACACTTTCTCGTGCACGGATAGGTTCAATGAAAATTTGGATTTGCTGCTAAGTTATGTGCAGACACCATTTATTGATGAGGCAAGTGTTGAAAGAGAAAAGGGAATTATTGAACAGGAAATTCTTATGTATGAAGATGACCCGGATTACAGAGTCTACAACAATCTGATGGAGCAATAGTATGAATTTAATCCGATACGGCACGGAGTTGCCGGCACAGTTGAAAGCATCAAACAGATTACGCGCGAAAATCTTATGGATTGCTATCATGCATTTTATCATCCGTCAAACATGACACTGTTTATTACAGGGGATGTAAACGAAGATGAAGTATTCGATTCAGTTGACAGGCACATTGTGTCATACGAAAAAAACTTTAGACGACCGGAAATAATTATGCCAAATGAACCGAAAGAGATTGTCAAAAGCTATCGCTGCGAAAATTCTCAGGTTAGCCTGCCGGTTTTTGAAATAGGAATCAAGACAAGTATTATTGGAACAGATACAGTGACAGAGATGAAAAGATCTGTTGCTCTCAAACTTGTTATGAAAGAATTATTTGATGTAGGTTCTGAGGTTTTCGAAAAGTTGTTTTCCGAAGGGCTGATAAACGATTCCTTTGAATACGATTCAAGCCTTGACACAAGATATGGACACATTGTCATTGGCGGCGAATCATCGGATCCGGAAAAGGTTCACGATGTTTTAGTGAAATATATACAGCATAGAAAAATCTCGGGATTGGATGCTGAAGTTTTTGACATTAACAAAAAAGCTTTTAAAGGTTCATACATTAGGGGACTCAATTCGGTAAAAGCTATTGATGGCGGTTTTGTCCACAGCTACTATAAGAAAATGAACATGTTTGACTATTTCGATGTTTATGATAAAATTGATATTGGATTTGCAAATGAGCTTTTGCATAAAGAATTTAATCTTGAACGAATTGCTTTATCGGTAATAAAAGGGCAGGATGGAGGCTGACATGAACTTTATTGAATTTCCGGGATTGGGACTCAAGTTTTTTATTAATCCAACTGCATTTACAATTGGCGGGATGTCTGTTGCATGGTACGGAATCCTAATTGGAATCGGATTTGCGGCCTGTGTTACTCTTGCACTCATGCAGTGCAAAAAGTATGGGGTCTCTCAAGATAATGTTATTGATATTGCAATATGGGGGTTGCTCGCCGCGCTGATATGTGCAAAACTTTATTATGTGCTGTTTAATCTTGACTTCTATATAAAAAATCCAATGGAAATAATTACAAACTGGCGAAGCGGCATAGCGGTATACGGATCTCTCATCGGTGCGTTGCTGGCAGCTCTTGTATATTGCAAAGTTAAGAAATTGAATTTCTGGATACTTCTTGATTTTGCAATTGTTTATTTTCCACTGGGGCAGGCAATTGGAAGATGGGGAAATTTTGTAAATCAAGAAGCCTTTGGTGAAGAAGTTAAATGGCTTGGAATGCCATGGAGAATGACCGGCAATATTATTCAACAGCAAAACTACACGTTTGTGCATCCAACTTTTCTTTACGAATCACTATGGTGTATACTCATCTTTGCTTTTCTTCTCTGGTTCAGAGACAAGGCAAAACTGAAGGGTGAAGTGGTTTCAATGTATTTCATTTTATATGGAATCGAGAGGGCATTTGTGGAGGGCCTTCGAACAGACAGCTTGTGGTTTTTTAATTTTAGAATATCTCAGGTAGTGTCGATAATATTGGTCATTGCACTATCTGCTGTATTCATTTACAGAAGAAAAAAGATGAAGACGGTTATTGAACCTGAAATAACTGAAGGGGCAGATGATTAATATGCGCATGCTTGGCAGAGCAAAAAGATTCGACTATGTTTTAATGATACTTTTGTTGGCACTTGCACTTGTTGGGTTGGTGGTGCTGTATAGTGCCACGCGCGTTATGCCAAGAGATAATGGCGACAGGATGTTTACTGTGCAAGTGATCTGTACTATCATCGGGCTTATTCTTGCAGTTATTCTTGCAGTGATGGATTATGGAATGTTTAAAGTAGTTGGTCCGGTAATGTATTCGCTCGGTGTGCTCATGTTGATTTTCGTTCTCTTTTCTCCAAAATTAAATGGGAGTCACAGCTGGATTAATCTCGGAGGGCTTGGTACATTTCAACCATCCGAGCTTGCAAAGGTTGCACTGATAATCATCATCGCATATTTTCTGGAAAAATTTGAAGAGGAGCAAGGCAACAGAAAAATTAATTTTCTTAAGCTTG
>JANYKE010000192.1 GCA_025361685.1 Eubacteriales bacterium
AGGATGAAGAAGAAAGACGCGGTTATTACGCAACCAAGACACCTTTTATGGCTAAGAGCGATCTGTATAAAATTTCAGGACATTGGGATCACTATAGAGATGGAATGTTTATCATGGGAGACGAGGAAAAAGGCGAAGATATCATGGCATTGCGCCCGATGACTTGCCCATTCCAATTTCTTATTTACAATTCTTCACTTCACAGTTACAGAGATTTGCCGATAAGGTATTCTGAGACATCCACACTTTTCAGAAATGAATCTTCAGGCGAGATGCACGGCCTTATCAGATTGAAGCAGTTCACACTTTCCGAGGGGCACATAATTGCACGCGAGGATCAGGTCAATCATGAGTTCAAGGCAGTACTCGAGTTGATTAATTATATGATGAAGGTGCTTGGAATCAGCGAGGATATCTGGTACAGATTTTCGAAGTGGGATCCGGCCAACAAAGAAAAATATATTGACAATCCTGCTGCATGGGAAGATACACAGAGCAAGATTAAGCAAGTCATTGACGAGGTTGGACTTAAGTACGACGAGGCCGACGGAGAGGCAGCGTTTTACGGGCCGAAGCTTGACATTCAATTTAAAAATGTTCATGGCAAAGAGGATACGATCATTACGATACAAGTTGACTTTGCGTTGCCCGAGCGATTCGATATGTTCTATGTTGATTCCGATGGGTCAAAGAAGCGCCCGTATATTATTCACCGCTCATCTGTGGGATGCTATGAACGGACGCTCGCGATGCTGATTGAGAAATATGCCGGAGCGCTGCCGACATGGCTGGCACCGACGCAGATTAAAATTTTGCCGATCGTGGATAAGCATCATGAGTATGTTAAGGAGCTTGAGCAAAAGATGAAGGTGCTTGGCTTACGTGCAGAGGCAGATTTGCGCAATGAGAAGGTTGGGTACAAAATAAGAGAAGCGCAACTTGAAAAAATTCCGTATATGTTAGTTGTTGGTGATAATGAGATTGAGAATAATTCAGTTTCTGTTCGTGCAAGATTGGATGGCGATATCGGGACAATGACCGTGGAAGAATTTATTAATAAAATTCAAACAGAAATTGCGGAGTCGATAAAAGTATAAGGAGTTTGAAAATGTTAAAGGATCAATTAGAACAGATTCGCGAGCAGGCGCAAGACCAAATAAAAAATGAGGTTAAGAATGCGCAACAGCTCGACGAGTTTAGAGTTAAATATCTTGGCAAAAAAGGAGAGCTTACCGCTTTGCTGCGAGGCATGAGCGAGTTGAGCGCCGAAGAGCGCCCGATTATTGGTCAGCTTGCCAACGACGTCAGAAGCTTTCTCGAAAATAAAATTCAAGAAGCTGCACAGGAATTTGAAAAAAGCGCGATGGCAGACGAGTTAAAGAATGATGTCATCGACATTACGATGCCGGGCAAAATTAAAAAACTTGGTAAGAAGCATCCGCTCACAAGTGTAACCGAAGAGATCGAGGAAGTGTTCATAAGCATGGGATACGAAATTGCCGAAGGACCCGAGATCGAATTCGACTATTACAACTTTAAAGCACTCAACACACCCGAGGATCATCCGGCCAGAGATTTGCAGGACACATTTTATATCAATGACAGAATAGTTTTGCGCACGCAAACCTCACCTGTTCAAATCCGGGTCATGGAAAACACAAAGCCGCCGATAAAAATAATTTGTCCCGGCCGCGTTTATCGTTCGGACATTGCCGACGCAACACATACTCCTGTATTTCATCAGATTGAAGCATTGGTTGTCGACAAAGGAGTGACAATGGGTGACCTGATCGGAACCCTTAAATTATTCGCAAAAAAAATATTCGGAGAGAATACAAATATTCGTCTGCGCCCGCATCATTTCCCTTTCACAGAGCCAAGCGCCGAAGTGGATGTATCTTGCTGGGTCTGCGGAGGAGTAGGCTGCCGCGTCTGCAAGCAAGAAGGCTGGATTGAGATTCTCGGAGCAGGTATGGTTCACCCGAACGTACTTGAAATGTGCGGGATTGATTCGAAAGAGTACAGCGGATTTGCATTTGGACTCGGAATCGAAAGAACAGCGATGGGCAAATACAATATCGACGATCTGCGATTGCTATACGAAAACGATATCAGATTTGTTTCGCAGTTTTAATTTCAAACATTTACGAAGCGACTATGAAAGGAAGATAATCAATAATGAAAATACCTGTAAGCTGGATTAAAGATTATGTTGATATAAATATTGACACAGATAAGCTTTGCGATATATTCACATTGTCAGGAACAAAAGTTGACGGCGTGGAAAAGCAAGGTGACAAAATAAAAAATGTTTTCACCGGTAGAATTCTTGAAGTGACTCCTCATCCCGATGCAGACAAATTAAGAGTAACAAAGGTTACGACCGGTGACGGCGAAGTGCAAATTGTAACAGGCGCACCGAACATCACAGAGGAAAGTGTCGGCAAAATTGTTCCGGTTGCATTAGTCGGTGCAGAGCTTCCTGATGGCAAAAAAATATCAAAGGGAAAATTGCGCGGAGTTGAATCGTGCGGTATGTTATGCTCGGTTGACGAACTTGACCTTGACCCCGACGAATATCCAAATGCCAGCGACCATGGAATCTGGATTTTGCCTGACGAAACACCTATCGGAATAGACATGAGAGATTATCTTAAACTAACCGACACAATTATTGATTTTGAAATTACTCCCAACAGACCTGACTGTCTAAGCGTTCTCGGAGTTGCACGCGAAGCCTCGGCACTCTTAGCTCAACCGTTCAGAAAACCAACAATTAATTTAAAGGAAGATGGTGTGAGTGTTAACGAGCTTGTGTCAGTTGAAGTATTGGATTATGAATTGTGTCCGCGATATGCAGCACGAGTTGTCACCGATGTAAAAATCGGGCCGTCACCTGCATGGATGCAGAGCAAGCTCAAGGCATCCGGTATCAGAGCGATTAACAATATTGTTGACATAACAAATTTTGTAATGCTCGAAACAGGACAGCCGATGCACGGATTTGATTTGGATAAGATTGCCGATTCAAAAATAATAGTGCGCCGCGCAGCCTCCGGTGAAAAAGTTGTAACACTTGATGACAAAGAGCGCACGCTTAACAATGACATGCTTGTTATATCAGATGCCAACTCTGCAATTGCAGTTGCCGGAATCATGGGTTGTGGTAACTCCGAAGTTGACAGCGACACCACAACGATTCTTTTCGAGAGCGCGATTTTTAACAGAGCATGTGTAAGGCGCGGCTCAAAGCACATTGGAATCCGAACAGAATCTTCAGGCCGCTTTGAAAAAGGGCTTGACCTTGAAACAACGATTTATGCGTTGGACAGAGCAGCAATGTTGGTCGAGATGATTGGTGCCGGCCGTGTATGCAAGGACAGAATCGATTGTGTACAAAGAATGCCTGAGAAAAAAAGAATTACTTTTAATCCTCAGAGAATTAATCAGTTGCTCGGAACAAATATTCCGACTGAGCAGATGGTTGATATTCTGGTATCGTTCGAATTTGAATTTAATGAGACAGTATCAGAAGTTATCGTTCCTATTTTCAGACAGGATGTCGAAATCGAAGCAGATATAATAGAAGAAATCGCAAGGCATTTTGATTATAACAATATCAAGCCGACTTTGCTTGAAGGCAAAGCCACAACAGTCGGTGGCAGAAGCTATGAACAAAAGATCAGAAAAAATATTCTTGACACAGTTCTGTCATGCGGCTACTCAGAGATTTATACGTATTCATTTATCAGTCCAAAAGAATTTGACAAACTCAATTTGCCGCAGGACGATACACTTAGGAATGCAGTCCAAATCAAAAATCCGCTCGGCGAAGACTTCAGCATTATGCGCACCACAACCTTGGCAAGCATGCTCGAATGTCTCTCAATAAATTACAACAGACGCGCCGAAGATGTTCGCTTATTCGAAATGGCCAATGTTTACATTCCGTCTGATCAGGATGACGAACAAGTTTCGGAAAATGATGAAGGCTATCACAAAAAAGTAACTTTACCTGTTCAGATTCCGATGTTAACAATCGGAGCATATGGCGATGGTGCAGATTATTATGAAATCAAAGGCGTATGCGAAGAAGTATTTGATAAACTTAAAATTAAAAAATTCAACTATGAGCCGGTTACGGATAATCCGACTTTTCACCCGGGCAAGACCGCCGCGATATATATCAAAGGTGAGCTTGCGGGAATCATAGGCGAGATTCATCCGTTGGTTGTGCAGAATTACGAATGCGGCAAAGACACGATTGCAGCGTATTTGCTTATAGATGTTCTGATAAAAAATTCTTCGGACAAGATGAAGGTTAAGCCGCTCCCGAAGTTTCCTGCAGTGACTCGCGATATTGCTATGGTTGTGGATGATGGTATTTCGGCGGGCAAGATTGATGCGATAGTCAAGAATAAGGCAGGTCAAATTTTTGAGAGCCTGAAATTGTTCGACGTGTACAAGGGGGAGCAGCTAAAAAGCGGCACTAAGAGCATTGCTTATTCGATTATTTTCAGAAGTCCTGACAGAACACTCACAGACGATGAAGTCAACAAGTCCATGGACAACATTTACAAAGCACTTAAGGAAAAGCTCGGAGCAGAATTAAGATGAAAATCCGTTTAAGCAGCAAGCTAAGCAAAGAATCTATGGTGGAATATGCCAAACACATTTTGGATTATGAAAAGTTTCGATTAAGCTTGCTAATGTTTTTAATTGGATTTGTAATAATAAAAATTACTTTACTTTTTCCGGCAATTGCCGAAGGATATGCAGTCAATATATTTCGACCTGTCTCCTCGGGAATAGGAAGGCTTGTTGCACTAGTTCCGTTTTCTTTATCGGAAGTATTGCTGATACTACTAGTTTTCCTAGGCGTCTGCTACGTTATAAAAAAAATATTGCGAATTATTAAGTCAAAAAAAGACAGAGAGAACGAACTGTTCATAAGACTGATAAAGAATTTTATTTTGAACATATTGGTAATTTGTGCCGGAGTATATTTGGTATATGTGCTGACGTGGGGAATTCTGTACAATAGATATACATTTGCGTCAACAGCAAATCTCGATGTTTCGCCAGCCACCGTGACCGAACTGAAAGCACTCTGTTACGATTTAATTATCGAAGCAAACAATTCAAGAGAGAGTGTTGAAGAAGACAAAAACGGAGTGATGAAATTGGAGTATGATGTGAAGAGAATGACTGAGCTTTCACATATTGGTTATGACAAAGCTGCTTCACGATATTCAACTCTTTGGGGCACATACGGAAACGCAAAGCAATTAATTTTTTCAAAAGCATATGCATACACGCAGACAATAGGAATATATTCACCATTTTTATTTGAGCCAAATATTAATTCAGATTATATACCGGCGGCACTGCCTCATCTCGTATGTCATGAAACAGCACATCAGCGAGGTTATGCAAGAGAAGACGATGCCAATTTCCTCGGATTTTTAGCCTGCATCAACAACTATGACGATTACAATTTCCAATACTCAGGTTACTATGTTGCTTCACTCTATGCGCTCAATTCACTTTACAAGGTAGACCAAAAATCATATTTTGATTTAACAGATCAATTTAGTGATGCTGTCATGAGAGACTTGGGAAACAATCGCAAATACGACAATGCTCATGATGGCCCGATTGCCACCGCATCCAATTCAATAAACGATTCATTCCTAAAATTTAACAATCAAAAAGAAGGCGTCCAAAGTTACGGCGCAATGACCGACCTTCTAATCGGCTGGTTCCGCAACGAACTCAAAATCCATGGTAATTAATTTGTGAAAAAAGCGTATCGTCATTTGGGGAAATGATGTCTTCGGCGGGATAACCGCATCCGGCTTTCGGCCCATGGAAGAAGCTTCCTCCAAATGTTGTAATATAAATCATATCTTCATTTTGCGGATCCATAACAGGATTCTGTCCCCACTTAAAATTATAACCGTCAAGCTTGCTCCATGTCGCGCCGCCGTCAAGGCTTCTGAACGCTGCATGCTCAAACGTAACAATATAAACCGAACCCGGAACCTTCGGATCAACCGTTACACCAAACACATGAGATTTTTCATCAAAAATCTGCGCCCATGTTTCGCCGTCATCCTCTGACTTGTAAACGCCGCCAAATTTTTCCGCATCTTCAAATGTTTCTGACCAACATGTGAGATACATCACCTTTGGATTGGAAGGATCGTACACAATCTTATTTGGGAATGTAATGTAATCCGGAATGTAAACCTTCGTCCAATTTTCCGCACCGTCAACAGATTTGTAAACGCTACCATTTTTCACTTCACCATCTTTAACATATCTGATGTTCACAACAAACAAAGTTCCGTCAGGCTTAAGAATAATATGGAACGGATGAAAATGAGAATCAGAAATCCCGTTGTTCTTCACCTGCCATGATTTGCCGCCGTCAACTGATTTGCATATGCTGCCCATAACATCGGCAAGATATAGTGTACGATTTTCAACAGGTGAATTAGGATCAAGAATGATACTTGTCGGAACAAATTTATTCGGAAAATCAAGAACAGGTGTCCAATTTTCGGCACAGTCATCTGTAAGACAAACGCCGCCGGCACTTTGAGTTTTGCAGACTTCTTCTTTTTTATCAAGAACCATCGGACGAAACAGTTTCTGTCTTGGATAATCATGGAACTTGGACCACACTCCCCACGCGCGGCCTTTGACCTCGGGATCAAAAACCATATCATAGCAAGTGTTAATCCAACCAAAAGGAACACCTTTAATTGTATGCCTCCAAGTCATACCGCCATTAGTCGACTTAAGCATTCCGTTATCCGTATATGCCGCAATAATAGTATCCTTATCAAAAGGATCAAACACAACATAATGACAATTCGTCGTCTCATTATTCTTGCCATAAAATGTTCCGTCATCATAATTATCAGAATAAACTTGGTCCCATGTTTTCCCGCCATCTGTTGTTAACCAAAGCCATCCCATTCCCGAAACAAAACATATTTCCGGATGATAAGGTGCAACACAAGTATGAAGCGGCGCGCCCACCCAATCCGTATCATAAGATTTTTCGAACCAGCTAATCGTAAGATTATCAGGATGCTCTGCTCCTATTTTCAATGACCAATCCCAAGTCTTGCCAAAGTCTTCAGTTTTTATTACACCTTGATAACTCATGTCAGGGGTGCCGGTCAAAAGGAAATCATTAACGCGCGTAAATGAAATGTATGCGATTTTCGGGTTGGTGCTGCAGGCATTGATGCACCTTATCCTTCTTTGCTCGGTTTTTGAAGGACCATGAAATCCGATATCGATTCCGGAAAGCTCAACCCATGATGCTCCCAAATCATCAGAGCGGTAAACTCCCGATTTCATTTTGCCGTCAGCATCAAATCGCATTTCGCCAGCAATATAAAATGTTGAACATGAGTTTCTTTCGTTATAGCCCCAGCTCCCATAAGTGATAACACCAAACTCCTCAGGCAAACTCTGTTGCGTCAGTTTGCATGACACAGGATCAAATATATATGATGACGTGTCGGTAACAAGACATAATTTGTCATCGGGGCTGTCTGCGTTTTCATTGCCAAATGCAACAAGTCTGAAAATGGTTCCGTCAGGGGTAGCTACATGCTGCCATGTTTTGCAGTTATCTGTTGTGCGCCAAAGCATTACGGATTCGCCCTCAAATCCAAGAGCAATGCCTTTAGAAACTGCGAGGTAAACAATGTCAGGATTCTTCGGATCAACAAGAATTTTTTGAACGCGTCCGCCACCGGGAATATATTCAATCGAGGTTGTATAAACATGAATGCACTCGTCTTCCATAAATCTTTCACCTGTAATTGTATCGGGTGTCGGAAACACAACGTTCCATGTTTGTCCATTATCAATCGAACGAAATAGTGAGCTTGCACCGGCATATATTATGCCCTCGTTAACCGGATCAAATTCAAATGCATCTGCGCGTCCGCCCAGATTAAGCATGTCCCAGGTTTTTGCTCCATCATATGTGATGTAAGTGTCGGTCATGTCGCACGCAACAATCATAACATCAGGGTTGTGCGGGCTTATCGTTGGGAAAAACATTGAGCCTCCGCCGCCTGCGCCCAGAATAGACCAGCCGTTCTTTGTCAGCAGCTCAAAATCTTTCTCGAAATTCTTCATTTTTGTCAAATTAGCCATAACATTTCCTCCCATTTTTTGTATCGTATTGTCAACATTTTACTATGCTTTTCTCAAAACTTCAAGCGCACATTATGCTCGCACGTCCAAAAAAGTTTATTGGAACCATGGGACTTTACAATCAATTTTTTGCAATAGCGATTGAAAAGCAGGGCGATTTGATGTATCATATAAGCAACAGAGATACTAATAATATGAATAAGGGGAGTGTGGTATATATGATACAAGTATTTTACGGGATGAAGGGCGAAGGCAAGACGAAAAATCTTCTTGACTCTGCAAATGAAGCCGCAAAAGAGTGCAAGGGTAATGTAATATTTTTGAATGATTCAGAAAAATTGATCTATGACCTTGTACATGAAATTAGATATATAAACGTAACAAAATTCCCGGTTAATGATGATATGAAATTTGTAGCATTTATAGGAGGACTTCTCGCAGCAAATTATGACATAGAAAAAATATTTATTGACAGAACCACATATATTTGCAAGAAAGATGCAGAGGAACTCGAAGGGTTTTTCTCACAGCTTAAGGAATTGTCAGCAGCAAACAGT
>JANYKE010000058.1 GCA_025361685.1 Eubacteriales bacterium
TGCACAATTGAATGCCGACAAAGTTATTTTGGCTAATGAGGTCAGTGAATTGCGTCATGAAAGCGGACGCGAACGAGATCGCCATGGTGTTGAAATCACGATGACCAACAATCAGAATCAAAACCAAATGCAATTCCAACAACAATCGCAAGAATTTGGAAATCTTCGCTCCTTATTGTTTGAGGCTGTACAAGGTATTCGCTCTACAAACTCAGCAATTAATATTGGTGGTACTCAGTTGGCAAGCCCAACTAACACTAATACCAATGTTCGGAGCTGATAATGACTAATAAAGTTCACAAACATATAACGATATATTTTGACAAAAATGATGTTTTGCACATTGCGCCTAAGGACGATATGGGCGCAATGGCGTTGAAATATTGGTTCAAGGAGTATGAAAAGCACGGTGCCGTTTTGGTAGATGTATCCTTTGATATTCCGCCCGCTCTTCCCGCGCCTAAGTAACATTTAGCCCCTTAAGTGGGGCTTTTTATTTTTGCGTAATAGTTGCAGATGTAATTGATGAAGATGTTAAATTCTGCTTTAATAATGCATAAGGATTATCACCACCAGTTATCAAATCAAAAGTATAAATTTTATTGGTTGATAGAGACCAATGATATCCAGTTTGTTTTCCTGTGATGGTTGTTGATGCATCAGATGTATTTGTCTCGGGAGTTTCTGGGGATCTTGTTGCTATTTGATCAAATTGTGCAGCGGCAGGATTAAATAAATATACGGTGCCTGTCACTGTTTGATTTATCAGGCTCCCAATCTCAATATAAGAATATCCAGTTGGTGGTAACCATTGCGTGCTTAATGTTAAATTTGTTGCTCCATTACTTGCTGTAGCAGTCTTTGATCCAAAATTTTGAGATGTTGTATTATCAATGATTGCAGGTAAGTCAAATGTCCATGATATTCCCGAGCCAGAAATATTTACTGCTGATATATTGCCAATTGTCAATGCCGTAAGTGAATAACTACCTGTAAAAATTATTGTATTCCCGGTAGATCCAGCGCTTACTCCATTTCCAGAATTTATTGATGATATTGCTACGCCAAGATTTAATGAAACAGCTCCGGAAATGAAGTTATTTATTGTTGACGATCGAGCAAACATGCCCATTTTTGTTTGAGTATTGTTAAAGGTTTCAGTGACTTGAATTTTCTGTACACTATTGTAATAAGCTGTAATAGTATTACCCACAGCCGATACTTTGATTTTATCACCGGTGGCGCGACCAGTAATTGCAATGCTAGATCCCAATTGATTTGCAGTGCCCGCAACATATTTAAACAATTCAATATTATTTGCAGATGTTATTCTTGCGCCGATTAAATTATTAATATCATTAACCCTGACACAGCAAGGAAAGAAGTTTCCTCCGGTGCCGGAACTGCCAACTAAGGTAACCTCAAAAGAGCAGTCTGCACTACTTTCATCGCATGTATATAGTGAATTAGGACTGGATGTAACAAAGTCAAGATTGTGATTTGAATTAACCGCGATGGATCCAGAGTTACCAGATTGGCGAGTGAATCCGGTTGTTGCTCCAAGGTCTGTGCTTGCTGAAAATCCTGCCCATGAGTAAATAGTCATGATTACGCACCCAAGCTAAATTGTATTGATGATAATATAGTATTTACCCCAGAAACTTCGCATAAATAATAAGGTTGGCCAGTTGGTGCGCCCCCACCGTTTAAATGCAAAGTTGCTGAATTTGATGACCATGTATCATGATTTTGTATTTCATAAGTGATTGCTGTGTCTATATTCAAAGAATTTGATAGGACAAGCCTGGTATTTGTTCCTGACATTTGAAACATATCATCAGTAAATGATTTCTTTGATGTGATTGCTACTTCGCCATTTCCGAAATAATCTTGTGCAAATGGATATATAAAGCGTTTAGTTCCACCATAAATTGGAATATTGGTTTTGATATCGTCAATGATCACGCCCCCTTGGCGATATCGTATTGTGTACGAACCGTCAGATATTCCTTGCGTGCTCGTATGAATAAATTGTTCTTGAATAAACCATCCAGAATTTGGCGTTGGAACAAGTCCGGATAATCCAAAATAATCTTGCTGCGTAGCAATAGAATATGTAGCCCCGGCTGGGGGTGCAGTTATTGCGTTAATAAGCGTAAATGATGTTGCTGTATTGCTCGCGACCACACCATACTGATGACTGCCAGCATTATTAATATCAATTCTGCGATTTCGCATAGAGTTGACAATCCAGCTCGCAGTAGAGTCATTCATTATGGTTGTTGTACTGCCGCTTGTTAGTGTACCAGCGGTAAGTCCAGCATTATTTTCAGTTCTTACTTGTCTTCCATTGGAATTGTAAAATATTGCCGAAAACAGCTCTTGTCCGGTATTAGTATCACCATCATCACTAATGCCGTTTGAATAGTTCATGCGGCCAAGTTTCCATTGGATTTGCTTATCGTTGGGAAATACAACACCTCCGGTAGTCAGAATTTCAGCACGAACATAGCGGAAAACATAAAAATCAGTATTTGGTGCAATAGGAGTGGAAAAAGTATAAGTTTTAGATGCATCTAGATCAGTCTGATTGTTATAATCGTTGTACATCACTTTGCCGCGCGTCGAATCGTTAAAAACCTTTGGATTGTGTGCTGCAGTATCAAATAGCCAACCATTTGCATTTGGGATCGTATCGCCGACATTAAGCGACTCTACAAAGCCAGCAAGACCTCCGCTGAATGCCCGTTCAGAATTATTTGATGCTGTTATTAAATTGTTTATAGTGATCGAATCACCGTGCCTGTAAATCGGCAATGGTTTTTTCCAAATTCCGCCTTGATTTGTCCAAATGCGGTTTTTTTTGTTTTGTGTGGTCTGGGGCATTTTTTACCTCAAGTTTTCTTGTGGAAGGTGATTGACAA
>JANYKE010000205.1 GCA_025361685.1 Eubacteriales bacterium
CGGCATCATTGAGTGCATCAATAACTTGTTCATATATTCCGATTTTTTTAATACTCCCTTTTCCATAATGAAAAAGTATTTTTTTATACCCATACTCATTTATTATTTTCCCGACATTAAGATGTTCGTCTTTACCAAAAAAAACTTTTGTAGGCGTGTAAAATTGAAAATTTTTCATTTATTTATTTCTCCTTCTTTTACGCAATAGACATTATATTTTTCTCTGACCTCAATCGGATGATATGACAGCTTCGCTTTTCTCAATCCCGGAATTTCAAGGTCTTCTTCTCTGTTAACAAACTCTGCATCAGGAAAACCACTTATGCAAAACTGCTTATTTATATATGGATACAGACCGTTAATATTTCTATCTGCCTTTTCAATATGGATAAGCGCAGTATTATCATTCAACATTTCTCCGAATGTGAAAGCCTTGATCTCACCATCCAATTTAATAACCGCACCCTTACAGCTAAGTCTTCCTATATTATTTATCACTCTGTCATTCGCTTTTTTTTCGCAAATGTCACATGCCGAGCATCTGTCAACATTAAATCTGCAGTACTGCTTATTTATTTTCAAAAGTTTTGTTATATATGTTTCATCGATTTCACAGTATTCGCAATCTTCGCCGTGCAGATTTAAAAATTTGGAAATATGATTTCGCTTGCCATCAAAATTTTTGCCTTGCAAATTAGTAAGGTCATTATGCGCATAAATATAATCACCGGCACCTTTTGAAATCTCAAATTCAAAACATCGCTGCTTTGAATTCAAGTCTTCAAACCAATGAATATCCTTTTGAGGAATTCTTCTAAACTGAAGTTTCAATCCTTGCTCATTAAAATATTCACCAAGCGTTAAAATTGTGTGCTCAAAATTGTCGCTGTTAATATTTCCAAATGGCATCCAGCAATATGGAGGAAGTTTTTTAGTAAACGAAACTAAACATATCAAATCATCAATTACGGTATATTTAACATTTATAGAGTCCGCCCAAATAAACATTGTAGTAAAACACATGTCTGAAGTTTCCGGGCCATACAACACAAATTTATTTTCAAATAATTCTTTATCTTCAATCAAAATTTCCTTAAACTCAAGCATCGAAACCTTCTCTCATCAAAGCAAATTTAGTTGCCAAAACTAACACCTATATCTTTTGCAATTTGAACATAGCCGCTATCAGGATCAACAAGTTTGAGCTTGTTGACCGCTTGGTCAAGAGGAATAGTTTTAATTTCATTGTTAACAAGTGCGACCATCACTCCTGATTCGCCTGCGTTAATTGCCTCAACAGCGCCCGCACCGTATTCTGTGCAAATTAATCTGTCCTGTGCATTTGGGTGTCCGCCTCTTTGCAAATATCCTAAAACCGTAACTCTTGTTTCCGTCTTTATTTTCTTTTCAATATCCACAGCAAGTTTATTTCCTATTCCGCCAAGTCTTATCGGGTCAGGACTATCTTCAACTATTTGACGAATAACAACATCACCGCCAATTGGCTTTGCCCCCTCGGCAACAACAATGATACTGAAATGTTTGCCGGATGCCTCGCGTCTCCTTAACGCATCGCACACCTTATCAATGTCATAAGGAATTTCCGGAATAAGAATTACATCTGCTCCGCCTGCGAGTCCGGAATACAATGCAATCCAGCCCGCGTTCCTTCCCATAACTTCAAGTATCATTGCGCGCTGATGAGACTCCGCAGTTGAATGAAGTTTGTCAACTGCATCAGTCGCCGTGTCAACCGCTGTCATGAATCCAAAAGTCAAATCTGTTCCTGCAAGATCATTATCAATCGTCTTTGGTACTCCTATAACTTTGACTCCCATGCGCGCAAAATCTCTTGCACTTGTCAGTGTTCCGTCACCGCCAACCATTATCATATATTCTATGCCATTCTCCTTAATATTTTCGATACACTTCGATGACATGTCAACAAACTCTTCTTGACCATTTTCATTCATGACAATAAATTTAAATGGGTTGTCTTTATTTGAGCTGCCCAAAATCGTTCCGCCCTTATCAAGAATTCCCGAAACGCTCACGCACGAAAAATCAATAAAATCATTTTTTACCAAGCCTCTGAATCCATCTCTGAATCCAATTACATTCCATCCATATTTTCCCATTGCCGTCTTGACAACCGCTCTTATTACAGCGTTCAACCCGGGGCAATCGCCACCGCCGGTCAGTATTCCTAAAGTCTTTGACATAACATACACCTCCATCATATTTGTGCATTCATATTATCATATATTAGCAAAATTATTGCAAGTATTTACTTTCACCTTCGAGTTCAAAAAAATCGTTTTGCCTGAGTGCTTCGTATAAAATTATTGCAACAGAATTTGAAAGGTTCAGTGACCTGATAAGAGAGCCCATTGGTATCCTAATTGCCATATCAATATTTTCCTTCAGCAAATCCTCCGGCAAACCTCTTGTCTCTTTGCCGAACACAAAAAAATCATTATCTTCAAACTTTGCTTCAGTATATTTTTTTGGCGCCTTTGTTGTAGAAAACCAAAACTTTCCGGCCGGAAATTTTTTCATTAATTCATCCAAACTGTTGTGCTGTTCAATATTCACATCATTCCAATAGTCAAGTCCCGATCGTTTCAAATGTTTATCAGTTATTGTAAATCCAAGCGGGTGAATCAAATGCAGTGTGCTTCCCGTTGCCGCACATGTTCTTGCAATGTTTCCGGTATTCTGAGGAATTTCCGGTTCTACCAATACAATGTTAAATCCCATTTACTGCTCCTTAAATATATTTTCAAATCCTTTTCAAATCTATTGTATAACATTATTACAAATAATTCTATCGGCAAATTGTTTTTACCTTTACTTTCCGTTTTTCCTTGACATGTGACGACAATAAAAGATAAGATTACGAAGTAGCAAATAATTGAATGGAATCATGACTATGTTTAATAACAAGTCACTTTTTAACTTAATGTGGCCACTGCTAATAGAACAAGCCTTTGTTGCATTTTTGAGCATTACTTCCACTGTAGTAACAACCAGTGTCGGTGAAGAAACGCTTTCTGCAGTAGCTCTTGTCGAACCATTCAGTGTATTTGTCTGCTGCCTGTTTATGGCAGTCGCAGTTGGTGCAACAGTTGTGGTTGCTCAGCTGAATGGTCAAGGAAATACTAAAGGCATAAGGATCACAGCTGCTCAG
>JANYKE010000213.1 GCA_025361685.1 Eubacteriales bacterium
ATCATATTATCAAGAGTCATGACAAGTTGAGTTTCTTCAATAGTAAGCAAATCGCGGGCAGAAACAATCAGTTGTTCTTTCGTTGCATAGCAATGTCCTTCGCCGGACAATTCATTCAAAGTATATAGTAGTCCGCTTCTGCAGCGCACGAAGCAATTAGCATCAAACCCAAGTTTTGCTGCAATAGTATCTGCCGTCTTAAATCCGATTCCCCATATGTCATCAGCCAATTTGTATGGATTGGTTGTTACGGTTATGATACTGTCATTGCCATATTTTTTATAAATTTTAACTGCGTGAGATGTTGAGACTCCATGCCCTTGAAGAAACAGCATTACATTCTTTATTTCTTTCTGCTCTATCCAAGCATCCTTAATCATTTCAACGCGCTTGCCGCCGATGCCCGGAACATTAATAATGCTGTCCGGTTCTTCTTCAAGAATTCGCAAAGTATCTACACCAAAAAAGGAAACTATTTTCTTGGCATACACGGGACCGATTCCTTTTATCAGACCGCTGCCCAAATATTTTTCGATTCCGTAAACAGTTGCCGGAAGAGTCTCTTCCCATTCTTCTGCAACAAACTGTTTTCCGTATTTGCTATTGTTTGTCCATTTACCTTTCAAAGAAAGAACCGACCCAACATTGACAGAAGTCATATTTCCCACAACTGTTATGAGTTCACCGGCTCCCTTAACCGCAACTTTAATTACACAATATCCATTATCTGTGTTTTCAAATGTGATGCGTTCAACAACGCATCTCAAAGACTCCATTAAATAAGCTTCCCTTCTAAGTAAAATCTTTTATCGTATGCTTCGCCCATGGAAAATGTTTTGCGTGGCAAAACACCATCCGAAATTACTGATGAAAACAATGAAGACTTGGATGGTTTTGGAAGAATAAATCCAATTGAATTTTGTTTTGAACTTAACTCAGTCAACGCTTCGTCCCCGTGAATATAATCTACAACAACTCCCGAATCTGAATTTTCTCTGACAAAATCATCAATAAAGTTTTGTAACGTTCCAACTGTAAGTTCCGAAGATGGATTCTTTATTAAAAGTTTCCCTGATTTATTTTCACCATATTTATAAACAATTATCTGTGCTTTGGAATTACTGTAAATACTTTGACAATCTGAGCAAGAGCAGCCATCAACTAAATTGTCTTCGGCAAGCATAATCGTATCATAATATGATTTGAGCGCGTCAACAACCTTTGCCGGTTCAACTCCTGTGAGAATGCGATGTATAGGTTCAAAATCCAAACTCTCATCATGAATGTTAACAAGCTCAATCAGTGCATATCTAGCCGGATGATCCGAAATTCCTTTGCGCGCTTTTATATTTTCCCAACAAGTTTTAGCAGTAGCCAAGGAATGATTTCCGTCGCCGACAACATATAACAATACACCGCCGTCCTCAATCTTCTTGCCTTGCTCATCAGCTTTTTGGTCGTACAACTTATTCAGTGATTCTTTAACATTTTCAAGCGCCGCGCCCGTGATTCTGTATCCCTTAAGATGTCCGGAATTCTGCATCAAATCAAAATCATAAACAACCTCGCTATTGCCGGCAATATTTTCAACAACCAATCTGTCCGCATCATCAATAAGCACCATGACGTGTGGCAGTTCAAGCGGCGCGTTTTCCCTAATAGCTACTCTCGGCGGAATTCGCTCCAAAACTGTGCCTTCAGTCGCGCGAATCAATGACGATGCACCAGCCGTGTAATCGTACATTTCAAGATCAATACATCCTACAATTCCACGTCTGACTCTTCCGCTTCGTAGCGTTCGTTCCAAATATATAAATGAGGATTCCAATTTTTTGAAAATGTCAGCATCAATATATTTTTTCATTTTTGCATTTATTTTGCTAATCATTTCTGTGCCGTCAACTTTTTCCAAATATGCTTCCGGAAAAATCATGTTATAAGTCGATGGAGATTCTCCGACTTGGTTTTTAACCTCTTCCCAATATTTCGGCTCGGATGTATATTGATCGCAAGCAATAACACTCCACTTTTTCATGCCATCCGATTCTAAATCAGGAATCAAAATATTGGCCGGCATGAATCCCAACAAATTCCAACCTGAATTATCAGTCATCATATATCGCAGTTCTCCTTACAAATTATTTCCATCCTAAAACAATATAGAATAAAATTGAAAAGTAATGCAATATGCTTCCTCCGAGCACAAAAAAGTGCCAAATAGAATGCATATATTTGTACTTCTTCATTGCATAAAAAG
>JANYKE010000001.1 GCA_025361685.1 Eubacteriales bacterium
AAAGAAGAAAAGGCTGCTGCAGATGCGGCGAAAAAAGCAGAAGATGAAAAGCAGGCTGCTGTCGAAAAGGCAAAAGCTGACGCAGAAGCCAAGAAGGGTTACAATACCGGAATAACTTATAACCAGTTGGCACGAATGCCGGACGATTACAAGTACAAAAAAGTAAAATTTACGGGAAAGGTTCTTCAAGTAATGCAGGGCGACAATGAGATTCAGTTGCGTGTTGCAACAAAAAAGAGCGATTACGGAAGTTATTATGACGATGTTTTATTGGTAACCTATTCACCATCGATTGTTACATCACGCGTACTTGAAGACGATATGATAACACTGTACGGTGTCTCGGAAGGATTATACACATACAAGTCAACAATGGGGGGAGATATAACCATACCGCTGGTTTCCATCGACAGAATCGATCAGTAGATTTATTTACAAAATATAGTTGTATTTGCTGATTTTACCAAGTATAATCAATTTGCACGCAAATATTAAAAATTGCGTGCAGAAAGTTGAAAATATATGAACAAAAAAACAATCGTTAAAGAAGTGGTTAATAAATCCGGTGGTGTTGCAAAGACAGCATCGTTTATTTCTGCCGGGCTAAAAAAGCACGATGTTGCAGCGCTTGCTCGAGAAAAATATATTGAAAATGTTAGCCATGGATATTATCAACTGTCCGAGAAAAATGATTTGACCGAAGCAAGACTTCTGTCGGCACTAATGCCCAAAGGTATCGTGTGCATGGAGTCTGCTCTATTTCATTACGGTTACAGCGATTTTACGCCAAGGCAGTGGACGATAGCCCTTCCGCGTACAATGTCACGAGCGGCAAAGCAAATGTATGCTGTGTCAATAAAGGCTTATTTTGTTAATAAAGAATTCTATTCGCTTGGTAAAACAACCGGAAAGTTTGATGATGTTATACTGCCGGTATATGATCGCGAGCGAACCATTTGTGATTGTTTTAAATATCGCACAAAGCTTGACAACGAAATGTTTAATAAAGCGATAAACGCGTATGTAGCTGATAACAAGAAGAATCTCGCTAACCTCGCAAAATATGCAAAAAAAATGAAGCTTTATAATAAAATGCTGAATGTTATGGAGGTAATGCTAAATGGTTGACAGAGCTGCCTCGGTGCTTGCAAGACTTAAAAACAAAGCCGCAGAAAGCAACAGAAGCAATCAACTTTGCTTGCAGTTGATGTTGATTTTTTGTTAAAAAGAATACCCAATACACCGGAAAAATTAAAGGTGGTTATTGAAGAAATTATTATGACCAATGTCGGAAATGACTTTGTTACATTTGAAGTTAAAAATATTGCCCCTATTTCTATTGCAAAGGAATATATGGGTATTGGTGCAACTATTGTTGCGCATATTAAAAACACACGTACGCCATTTAATATTGATTTTGGAGTTGGAGATGTTATTGTCCCAAAACAGGAGAAACGAAAAATTCCAACACAACTAAAGGATTTCGAGTCACCAACTATTAACACATATTCGATTGAAACTGTCGTTGCAGAAAAGCTAGATGCCATTTTGGATCTTATGGAATTTTCAAGTCGCATGAAAGACTATTACGATATTTATTATCTTGCAAGCCATTTTGATTTTGACGGAAGTATTTTATGCAAAGCCTTGACTAAAACCTTTAAAAACAGAAATCATGTTTTCAAAATAGAACAATTAGAACAAATTACTACTTTTGATACTGATGATGCTATGCAGAAAAAGTGGACGGTCTTCGTTAAGAAAACAGACACAAATACTGACGACTTCAGAACCGTGCTAAGCAAAATTAAAGCATTTTTGTCAGAACTTTTTGCTGCTGCGACAATGAAGCAAGTCTATGAAAAGCGATGGCATGCATTGAAAGGGGAATGGGAATAAAACAAAGTACCATGTGAATTATTTTGGACATGGTTTATGATATCTTGATAATGCTTTAGACAAGCAAAGGAAAGAGGTCAGAGGATGCCGTTTCAAATTATTAAAAATGATATTACAAAGGTAAAGGCGGATGCTATTGTAAATGCGGCAAATGCACAGCTGTTATAGAGAATCACTTAAACTTGCAAAAAGCAAAGAGCTAAAAAT
>JANYKE010000021.1 GCA_025361685.1 Eubacteriales bacterium
CCGGGTCCGACAGGAATATTGTTTTCACGTGCAAATCTTATGAAGTCCCACACGATAAGAAAATAATCCACAAAGTCCATTCTGTTTATTGTTTCAAGTTCATAATTATAGCGATCCTTTATTTCCTGAGAAATATTTTCCCAAGCTCCATATCGCTCTTCCATTCCCCTCTTACTTAATTCTTTTAAGTATTCATATGCTCCTTCTACCGCTTGTGCTTCATCAAGTTTAAAAGAAGGGAGGTGAAACTTTCCAAGTTCAATTTCGAGATTGCACAAGTCTGCTATCTTGCGAGTGTTGGCAATTGCTTCCGGCAAATAGTCAAAGGCTGCTGCCATTTCATCCGGAGTCTTAACAAATAATTCATCCGTGTGAAATTTCATTCTGTCTTCATCTGTAATTTTCTTGGCTGTCTGAATGCAAATTAAAACTTCTTGAACATACGCATCATCGCGATTAATGTAATGACAATCATTTGTTGCAACAAGAGGTATTCCTGTTTTCTGACTGAGTTCAACCAATTTTTGATTCACAAGAATCTGTTCCTCGATACCATTGCTTTGAACTTCGAGATAAAAACTATCCTCTCCAAACATTTTACTCAATCGAATCGCCAAAGCCTCTGCCTTATCATAGTTACCATTGAGAATCAGCGAAGGAATCTCACCACTGAGACATGCAGACATGCAAATCAATCCTTCGCAGTGTTCCTGCAAAAGTTCATAATCAATACGAGGTTTGTAATAGTATCCTTCAGTATATGCTTTGGATACAATCTTCATTAAATTAACATAACCGGTGTAGTTCTTACAAAGCAAAATCATATGACCGTATTTTGCATCAACATTGGAATCCTTATCAAATCTGCTTCTGGGTGCTGTATAAACTTCACATCCGATTATTGGTTTGATTCCGTTGGCCAGCGCCTCTTTATAAAAATCAATAACACCGTACATTACACCATGATCCGTGATAGCCACACTCGACATACCAAGTTCCTTGACTCGCTTAATCAAATCCTTAATCCTGTTAGCTCCGTCAAGCAAACTGTATTCGGTATGCACATGTAAGTGTGTGAAATCAGGCATGATTTAAATAACCTTCAACTATGGCTTTTACTTTAGCGAGCAGTTCGCTAGTCCGCTCTTTAACATGTTCCTTACTTGTTCCGCACATCTCACATCCGACGCGCAGTTTCGGCTCTGTTCCCGATGGTCTGCATGAAATACTCTCACCGTTTTCCAATTCAAAAAATACAAAATTCATTTTCGCAATATCCATCGGTGTTGTCTCACCCGAAAGAAAATCTGTTCTCATTGCGGTTGTGTAATCTCTGATTGCTTCAATTTTATATCCTTCAATTGAATCAGGACCGAGTGTGCGCATTTGCTGCATCGCATATTCAATTTTCTCTGCACCCTCAATTCCATCAAGCAAATAGGCTGTGCTTTCCATATCCCAGTAACCGAACTTCGCATATATTTCATCAAGTACATCAAGCAGTGTCTTCCCTTGCAGTTTGTAATACAGCGCAGCTTCACACATCAGCATTGATGCGGAAATCGCATCCTTATCACGCGTATATGTTCCGGCTAAAATTCCAAAGCTTGATTCATAGCCCATAATGAAAGATTGTTTTCCGCTATCCGTCCAAAGCGCAATTTGCTCGGCAATAAACTTGAATCCGGTGTGCACATTTTTAACATCAAGTCCGAAACTTTTTGCAAGAATATTTGAAAGTTCTGTCGTAACAATTGTTTTAACCATATAAGGATTAGGCGGCATTGAATTTTGAAGCTGTCTCATTTCGCAAATGTATTGAAGCAAAACTATTCCATTGGTATTTCCCGATAACATTTCATAGTGACCGTCGCTACCCTTAACAACAATTGCACATCTGTCAGCATCAGGATCGTTTCCGATAAGAATATCCGCGTCAATTTCCTTGGCATCGCGAAGCGCAAGTTCGAACGACTCAATGTTCTCAGGGTTTGGCGATTTAATTGTTGAAAAATCAGGATCCGGCAGTTCTTGTTCTTTGACAACTTTAACATTGCTGATTCCGACTCTTTCGAAAATGCCGCGAACAAGTTTATTTCCTACACCATGAAGCGGCGTGTACACAACTTTAAGTTCGTGACCTCTTTCGCGAAGCAAATCACGGTTAAGACTCAGCTTTTCCATTGCGCTCCAGAATGCCTCATCCACTTCGGGTCCGATTATTGTTACAAATCCTGCGGAGATGGCATCTTCAAAGCTCATCGTATTCACGCATGTGATATCATCCAAATCATTAATCGTTTTCATTATCGCGTCAGCTTCTTCAAGACCTATAGGCGCACCAATGGAGTTGTATGCTTTGTATCCGTTGTACTGCTTTGGGTTATGACTTGCGGTAATATTTATTCCGCCTGCCGCACCAAAAAATCTAACCCCAAATGAACACTCAGGCGTCGGGCGCACATCTTCAAAGAAAAATGTTTTGATTCCGTTTGCGGCAAATACTCCTGCTGCACTCTCGGCAAACAAACGCGAATTGTGTCGCACATCATAAGTGACCACAACTCCACGTGATTTGTACTCCTCACCTTTTGAACTGATATAATCTGAAAAGCCCTGCGTTGCAGCTCTTACAGTGTAGATGTTCATTCTGTTGGCTCCGGCTTCCATTACTCCGCGCAATCCGCCTGTACCAAACTCAAGCACCTTATGGAATCGTTCCTTAATCTCATTATCATCATCCTTAATAGAAAGCAATTCGCTCTTTGCTGCCTCATCAAAATAACTATTCTCCAGCCAAAACTCATACTCTTTCATATAATCCGGATTAATTCCCATACAAAGCGTCCTCCCAAAAATAAAAATATAACATACGTATATGTTATATTTTTTCACCCAACTTATCAATAGCAATTCACAAATAAGTTCTCCAATATTCAATAACATTCTTTTTTATCATCCTGTCGCCATCAGCACAACATGCTAATGAGGTGTGGACCTTGTCTAGAACCTTCTTCTTTTTATCAAAATAAATATATGCTTAATTCTATAACGAAATAGCACGGGAATATAATCTGTCAGCATCTGCTTTTGAAAAATGGATTATAAGAATAAATGAAACCGGATCAAGCAGAGAAAAAGGTAATCAAACAATATAAGAACAGAAATTGCTAAGACTGCAAAAAGAAAATCGTCGTCTTTGTATGAAAAATGATGTTTAAAAGCAAGCGGTGCTGATATTCGCACAAAAGTAATTGTGATTCGAGTCAATGCCTCTGTCCGAATAAGTATTGACAATCCAATGCACTAACACTGTTTTGTTTGAAATTA
>JANYKE010000066.1 GCA_025361685.1 Eubacteriales bacterium
ATCGCCTGTATGAAACCAGCCATCAATCAGAACCTTATCGGTCTGCTCTTGATTTTTATAATATCCGAGCATAACATTTGGCCCTCGGCAGATAATTTCTCCGATACCATTTTCATCCTTATCTATTATGTCAATCTCAACATCGGGCACAGCTGTTCCGACAGTATCAAAAGTAATCAGTCCGTCGCTATTCCCCGCAACAAGAGGTGCGCATTCGGTTAGTCCATAGCCCTGGAGAACTTCTAACCCAAAGAAGTGTAGGTCTCTCATCACTTCAGCCTCTATAGCGGAGGCTCCGGTTATCAGTAACCTTAATCTTCCTCCGAAGACTGCTCCTATTGGTGCAAATATTTTTTTTCTGGCATCAATTCCAACTTTATATAGTGAGGTTGTTACTGCCATTCCTAATTTGAATTTGCGCATCGCCTTTTTTGTCTCTTGTGCCTTGGCAATTATTTTGGCATGTATTCCTTCGATAATAATAGGAACAAGTATAAGCACTGTCGGGCTAACCTCAAGTATATCCTTGGCAATATATCTGATTCCTCTGCAAAAGGAAATGCACGCGCCGCGGTACAGTGGCAGCAAAAATCCAATTGTGCATTCGTAAGTATGATGAATCGGGAGAATAGACAAAAGCTGTTCGTCAGGATTCAAGTGTACTGTTTTGCAAATCGACATTATGTTACTGCAAAGATTCTTGTGGGAAAGCATCACTCCCTTGGTCATTCCTGTTGTCCCTGATGTAAATAAAATTGCTGCCAGTGCCTCATTATCAATCTTTACATTTTTATAATCTGCATCTCCTTCTGTCATAAGATCATATCCTCGTTTGAGAAGTCTTGTGAAAGACATCTCCGTTTCACTACTTTCGTCGAGATCAAAATTAATGCGCAGAAGATTGGCATTTGTAAGTTCCTCATCTGCCATAATTAATTCGCCAAACTTTTCAGAGTATGCAATAACCTTTGTGTCGGACGCTTTTATTATATTGGTTATGTCATCGATCGGCAATTCCTTGTCAAGAGGAACAACAATCCCCGCTCCGCAAATTGTTGCAAAATATGCAATGCACCACTCGTAACGATTCTCACCGATAATTGCAATTTTGGTTCTGTCGTCATCTGTTCCGGTTGAGCAGACACCCAAAGAAAGCAGAGCCGTTCCAAACGCTTCGACATCCCTCTTCAATCGTACATACGAAACCTCTTCAAATCCTCTATCCTCACTGCGAAGCTTAAACGCAGGCTTTTCGGCGTATTCTCCTGCGCTGTGTTCGAGCATTTGACGAAGGTCGTTTATAAAAAATACTTCATATTCTTTCCCTGTATATTTCATTCCAATCATCCTCTATGTAGCTGAATTCTAACATAATTATTTTATCGTATTTTGACAAAAAATGCAATAAATAGTAAACTAAACCTGCCGTCAAAATTGATCTTTGCATATAAGGAGAATTCCAAAAAATGGTTCGCAAATTAATTTTCAATAAATACATAAAACCTTTTTATGATAAATATGATTCCGGTGACATTGGCTTTGTCGGAGTCGAGCTGGAATTCCCGTTGATCAATCTTTCCAAGAAACCTGTCAGCACAGAAATTACAAATCTGCTGATGAATCATATTATTTTACAGGACTGGGGATTTTCAATTTCTTGTTCTGATGACAATGGCAATATATGTGAACTTAAGCGCACACTTCCAACCGGAAACGAGTTCATTGGCTTTGATAACTCTTATAACAATCTGGAATTTTCAATGGCCAAGGAACACACAGTAAATGAAATCTCAGAAAGATTTTATAATTATCTTTCTAATATTCTTGATTTTTTAGCTCAATTTGATTACACCATTTCAGGTATTGGCAGCAACCAATACATGCAGTATATCGAAGACAGTCCGGTTGAGATGGAACCTTACAAAACAATACGCAGCTTCCTTACCGAAAATTGCAACGACATTTATTTTCCTGCATACATCTCATCCGCACAGACACATATTGATGTTGAACCCGAATATCTGGCAGATGCATTTAATCTTTTTTCAAGACTAGATTTTGTTCGGGCAATATTATTTTCAAACTCACCTCCTCTATATAATATGCCAATTGAAATGAAAGATTATATTTGCTGCAGAGATTATTTGTGGGAAAACAGTCGGTTTGGATATAATCCCGAAAGCGTTGGCAAAAATGATTTCTATGCGAAAGATTATGACGACATCATTGACAATTATATGCAGCGTTCAATTTTTATGCGCATACGTCAAGATGAGAATGGCATGGAAAATTACGAACACATTAATCCGATCCCGCTGTACAAATATTTTTCCGATTCGGAATTCAATGCGATTCCTGAAGATATTTCTACCTTTCTTTCATTTAAAAATGTCGAGCTCACATTCAGAGGCACACTTGAGATTCGCAGCGACTGTGCGCAGCCGCTTGAAAATGTTTTTGCACCTGCTCGTTTTAATTTTGGTTTATCAAATAACTTACAGGCAGCTTGTCAACTATGCGATGACTTTTGGGATACGCATAACCTGCATACGGTTTCAAACAGCACCCTGCGCAATCAAATTATATCCGGCAAAAAAATATCGGAAATAGTTCCTACTATCACCGACGATGTTATTTCTGATTTCATTGCCAAACTCATTGATTTGGCTAAGATTGACTAGACCCTAATCTTTATCTTTATCTTTTATTCTATAATCGCCTGCGTTATGAATTCTGATTATCGACCGCTCATCATTAACTTCATGATTAAACTTTATTATAAAATGTCTTAAAAGATATAATTGCGATATTACAATTAATATTATTCCGCCTGTAAAAAGTGTTATTCTAAGCCCCAATGTCAGTGCGAGCATTGTAGGGTTGTTAAATGCTGAAGGTACCATAGATAAGTATTGCAAAATCCCTGCAACAGAAATTGAAATTAATCCAACTGCCGAAAGTGAATATGCCAAAAATACAAGCGCCTTTATTGTATCTCTGTTGCAAGCCAAAAACATAAGTACAAATACCAATAAAATTATTGCAATAATTAGAAATATTGCACTATTAAAGATTGTCACTAAATGGCGAAGAGGGTCGGTAAGCTGTTTCATTCCAATCATTGGTTCCGAATATTTTACATAAATATCTCTGCAATCTTCTCCGAATTTATCAACATTTGCTTTTTCAGCAGGAGTACTAATGGAAATATTTTTTGCTTTAGCATATTCGTATATTCTGGAAATAATATTATTTTTGAAATCTGTTCCCACGCTCTTCGTATCAAACGAAGCTGTTTTATCATGAATATAATTTAATCCCAAATTTATCCAGGCTCTGGTTCCTGCAGAAGCAGTATCAACCGTTGATATTCCTGCAAATATCTCTGTTGGAAGTGAACTTGCACTTGCTAATGATTCAACCCCAAACTGGGTATTTTTTGCAGCAACTGAATATGCTCCGCCACTCTCAAGCGCTCTGTCCCAGGTGCCATATGATAAAAATGAGTTCAGCAAAAAAAATAACAAAATCACAGACAAAAGTATTGTCATAGCAAAGGTAAGAATATAATTTGCTATGCTCATGAATGTCTCCATCCTGGCTTTGCTTCTACTCGATGAGTGATGGTCCGCTCTCAAAACTTGCATAAACAGCTATTCTCTTGTCCTTATGTCCTAATCCCTCAAAAGGATAACACGTATAAAAGACCAGATACTCCTTCCCTCGTTCCGCTGCAACCAACTGCTTGTCATTTTCCGAAACAATCTTTATATCATATACTTTATATTTATATATGCCATATGTAGTATTAAATACAACTGTGTTGCCAATTTTTACTGTGCCAAGATTTTTAAAATAAGTCGTGTTATGCGCTGACAAAACTATTTTATTTCCTTGCCCGGGAAGATAGCTCCCAAAATAGTGTGCAATTCCTTTGTTTAACTCCGGCAACCCATCACCCTGAATCACAGGGAAATCATTAATACCGGAATCTACAATCGTTAATTCCCCGAATTTCTGACCAAACGAAGGGAATTTCATTGTTGCTTGTCCATTACTTAGACTGCTTAACACAACAGATGAGTTGAAGTTATCAAGGCTATCATCCTTCGCAGCCTTCATCTCCATCTGAAATGTTGTTGCAAAATTGAAAAATAAAATCAACTCCTGATTTATAAAAATATAAATCAGG
>JANYKE010000041.1 GCA_025361685.1 Eubacteriales bacterium
TTTTTTAATAAACCTATTGCTTTATTTTTTTTGAGTGATACAATATCTAGTATGTGATTGCAAGTCGACACACAAAATACAGTGGTTTAGGGAGGATTCTTACATGGGCACCAATATCAGCAAAAACGGACTTACGGTACTTGAAAGAAGATATTTAATCAAGGACGAAAGCGGTAATCCAATGGAAACGCCGGATGAATTATTAAGAAGGGTTGCAAAAGCAGTTGCAGCGGCAGATAAAGAATATATTTCTCCTTCGCAGCTTAAAGTTGTCGAAGAGGAATTTTACAATATGATGAACAATTTGGAGTTTCTGCCAAACTCTCCGACATTGATGAATGCAGGTCGGCCGCTAGGACAGCTTTCGGCATGTTTTGTTCTTCCTATTAAGGATTCTATGACAGATATTTTTGAGACGGTCAAGAATGCTGCGTTAATTCATAAGAGCGGCGGCGGAACGGGATTTAGTTTTTCAAGGCTTCGTGCCAACGGCGCATCGGTTAATTCAACGGGCGGAGTTGCAAGCGGACCGATAAGTTTTATGAAGGTTTTCAATGCGGCAACCGAAGCTGTGAAACAGGGTGGTACAAGAAGAGGTGCCAACATGGGCATTCTCAGAATTGATCATCCGGATATTCTTGATTTTATCACCTGCAAAAAAGATAATAAAGAAATAACTAATTTTAACATTAGCGTAGGAATCACAGAAGACTTCATGAGGGCAGTTGAACTTGGTGAAGAATATAATTTGCTTAATCCGGTTGACAGAAGTGTTATCGGATCTCTTTCCGCGCGCAAGGTTTTCGACTTAATTGTTGAGATGGCATGGAATAACGGCGAACCCGGAATTGTTTTCTTGGACAGACTCAACGAATACAATCCGACTCCGGCACTTGGCGAAATCGAGAGCACCAATCCATGCGGAGAGCAGCCGCTTCTTCCTTACGAGGCATGCAATCTTGGATCGATAAATCTCAAAGCAATGTTGAAAGAAAGAGATGATGTTCATGCCGGCGAATGCAAATACGAAGTTGATTATGAAAAACTTGCTGCCACAGTTGCAAGAAGCATTCATTTTCTTGATAACGTTATCGATGTTAACAAATATCCGATTCCCGAAATAGACATGATGACCAAGAGCACGCGTAAGGTTGGTCTTGGCGTAATGGGCTGGGCAGATATGCTTTGTCTGCTCGAGATCCCATATAATTCTGAAGAGGCGCTTAGACTCGCTGAAGAAATCATGAGCTTCATTAAGGAAAATGCGACAGAAGAGTCTGTGAAAATTGCTAAGGTTAAAGGTGTATTTCCTGAATGGGAAAACAGTATTTTCAAAGACAAGGATTTGAGAGTCAGAAATGCGACGACCACAACTATTGCACCGACAGGAACGCTGAGTATTATTGCGGATGTTTCGAGCGGAGTTGAACCGTTATTTGCAATATCGTATATAAGATATGTAATGGACAAGGATGAGCTTCTCGAAGTCAATCCAAATTTTAGTGCGCTTGCAAAAGAGCAGAATTTTTATTCAGACGAATTGATGAGGCGCATTGCATCCAAGGGCAGCATTCACGATTTTCCTGAAGTGCCTGAAGATATTCAGAGAGTGTTTGTTACCTCGCATGATGTGGAGCCTGACTATCACATCAGAATGCAGGCTGCGTTCCAAAAATGTACGGACAATGCTGTTTCAAAAACTGTTAACCTTCCGAACCATGCAACCAAAGAAGATGTTGAGCGGATTTATATGTTGGCACATGAGCTTGACTGCAAGGGGGTAACAATATACAGAGATGGCAGCAGGTCTGAACAGGTTCTCAATGTTGGGGCGGTTAACAAGGATGAAAAAGGTGAAAAAGCCGGAGAAGTTTTGGCAAACAAAGATTTTTCATACAGACCGGACGGCACACTTTCCGGCATTAAGCCTCGTCCGAGACCAGCCATTACAAGAGGATTTACAGAAAAAGTTAAAATCGGCTGCGGAACAATTTTTATCACTGTTAATTATGACGAAGATGGAATCTGTGAGATATTTGCCAATCTTGGCAGAGCGGGCGGATGCCCTTCGCAATCCGAAGCAACGAGCCGGCTCGCTTCAATAGCGCTTAGAGCCGGAGTCGATACAAAATCAATTATTGACCAGCTTAAGGGAATCAGATGTCATTCGACAATAAGACAAAAGGGTTTATCGGTGCTGTCGTGTCCGGATGCAATCGGCAAGGTAGTTGAAAAGGTTATGAAGCTTCAGACGAAAGAATTTGGAAATTATGAAAATGGTGACGGCAAGAGTCCATTTGATGAAGACGTATGCATTAAGCCTAACGGTTTCAAGCGTGAGGAAGGCGATGTTCCGGCGGATGTTGGCAACATTAAGGAAGTGGCAAAGGAAGCACCAAAGGCAGAACCTAAATTGCATGAAGCAAAGGATTCTTTAGACAGCATGAAATTTTGTCCCGAGTGCGGAGCGAAAGTAGCTCATGAGGGCGGATGCGTTGTATGTCACGATTGCGGATATTCGAAGTGTGGTTAACAATATGGATATTGCAAAAGGTTGGGAAGACTACGAACTTATAGACATCGGGGATGGCGAAAAACTTGAGCGATGGGGAGATATAATTTTATCCCGCCCTGATCCCCAGGCGATTTGGACCAAGAGCCATCCGGAATTATGGCGAAACGTTCATGCCAATTATACAAGGAGCAGCAGTGGCGGCGGCTCGTGGCAGATGAACAAAAGGACGCCCAAGAACTGGATTATTTCTTATAACAATTTAAAATTCAATATCGGGTTGACCGGATTTAAGCATACCGGTTTGTTTCCCGAGCAGGCGGTCAACTGGGATTGGATGATTAACAAGATTAAGTTGGCTAAGAGGGCAAATGTTAGTGTTATAAATCTGTTTGGTTACACGGGCGGTGCGACCGTTGCCTGCGCGTCTGCAGGAGCGGAGGTCTGCCATGTGGATGCTGCCAAAGGTATGGTTAACAAGTGCAGCGAAAACATCGCATCGTCAGGATTAAAAGGGAGTACGGTTAAGTATATTGTTGACGATGTGTTCAAATTTGTCAGGCGAGAAAATCGCCGCGGCAGAAAATACGACGGGATTATTATGGATCCGCCGTCATTTGGGCGCGGCCCCAACGGTGAGGTGTGGAAGATCGAGGATTCTTTCAATGAGCTGGTCGCAGAATGTGCGACGCTCCTGTCAGACAACCCGCTGTTTTTCTTGATCAATTCGTACACTGCGGGATTTTCGCCAACTGTTCCAATGAATATAATGAAGCAAACGATAGAAAAAACTTATTTTGGAAAATTGTCGTGCGGAGAGGTTGGCCTCGAGGCATCTTCATCAGGACTCATTTTGCCCTGCGGGATTTACA
>JANYKE010000052.1 GCA_025361685.1 Eubacteriales bacterium
GCAAAAAATGTTCAAGCGTTTTTGCGTCCCTTCACCGGGCGCATTTTTTATTTTCAGAAGGCATGAGAAAATAAATTTCGGGATTTGTATGAAAGGAGTTTTGAAAATGGATAGAGTGGCTTTGATTGGAATAATTGTGCAAGACATAAGGGCAGTTGAAGAGGTTAATTTGATATTGAGCCAGTTTGGCAGATACATCATCGGGCGAATGGGGCTTCCCTACAGGAAAAGAAGTTTAAATATTATCAGTATTGCAATTGACGCGCCGCAAGATATTATCAGCAGTTTGTCGGGCAAGCTTGGTATGCTTGACGGAGTGAGTGCAAAGACCTTGTATTCATAAAGAAGCGAACAGGAAAAGAAAGCTGGAAAAGAGAACAGAAAAAAGAAATTTGGAGAAGAGAGTAGGAAAAGATGACAACAGCGGAATTGAAAACACTTATAGATAAATTGGAAGAAAAAAGTTCTTTGGGAAAAGATGAGTACGTGGAGCTGATTAAAAACAGAGGCGCGGAAATTGACCAATACCTTTTCAAAAGATCACAAGCCGTTAGTCAAAAACATTTTGACAACAAGGTTTTTTCGCGAGGGCTGATTGAGTTGTCAAGTTATTGTCAAAATGATTGTTACTATTGTGGAATTAGGAAGAGTAATAAAAATGCGGAACGGTATCGGTTGGACAAAGGGCAAATTTTGTCTTGCTGTGAAAACGGCTATGGACTCGGGTTTCGAACCTTCGTGCTTCAAGGCGGTGAGGATCCATTTTTTAATGATGAGATTTTGTGCGACATTGTTTTCGAAATAAGAAATAAATATCCGGATTGTGCAATTACGCTTTCGCTTGGCGAGCGCAGTCGTGAGAGTTATGAGAAACTTTTTGATGCGGGTGCCAATCGTTATTTGTTGAGACATGAGACTGCAGATAGTGACCACTATTCTAGGTTGCATCCGGCAGAATTGACACTAGCTAATCGAATTAAGTGTCTTCAGGATTTAAAGGATATCGGTTATCAGGTTGGATGCGGATTCATGGTCGGCTCACCATTTCAGACAAGCGAGCACCTAGCCGAGGACTTGGTTTTCATACAGGAGTTTCGTCCACACATGGTCGGGATTGGACCATTTATTCCCCACCACGACACACCATTCGCTGACTGCGCTGCCGGAACCGTTGAACTAACACTTTTTATGCTTGGACTAGTCAGGCTGATTCTTCCAAACGGACTGCTTCCGTCTACGACAGCACTCGGAACAATTGATCTTGACGGTCGCGAAAAAGGATTGCTTGTCGGGGCAAATGTTGTAATGCCAAACCTGTCCCCCGTTGAGGTCAGAAAAAAGTATCTGCTTTACGACAACAAAATTTGCACAGGTGAAGAAGCAGGAGAATGCCGCTTATGCCTCGATAACAGAATTAAAAAAATAGGTTACGAGCTCGTGAGTGCAAGAGGAGATTACACCGAAGGAGATGGCAAAAATGTATAACGCTAAATCACCAAATGCCGAAGAATTTATTTCCCATGAGGAAATAGTCAGCACGCTGAAATATGCAGATGATAATAAAAATAATATTGAATTGATTGAGAAAATTCTAGCAAAGGCACGATTGAGAAAAGGTCTGTCGCATTCTGAGGCTTCAGTTTTGCTGGCGTGTGATGATGATGAAAAGAATAAAGAAATACTGGCGCTTGCCGAGCAAATCAAAAAAGATTTTTATGGCAACAGAATTGTTTTATTTGCTCCCCTCTATCTTTCAAACTATTGCGTCAACGGATGTGTGTACTGTCCGTATCATATGAAGAATAAAAATATTGCGAGAAAAAAATTGACGCAGGAAGAAATTGCGTGTGAGGTTGCCGCACTGCAAGACATGGGACACAAGCGGCTCGCACTTGAATCAGGCGAACATCCGGAAATAAGTCCGATTGAATATATACTCGAATCAATAAAAACTATTTACGGTGTAAAGCATAAGAATGGTGCGATCCGTCGTGTCAATGTCAATATTGCGGCTACAACTGTTGAGAATTATCGCAAGCTTAAGGAAGCTGAGATTGGGACATACATACTTTTCCAAGAAACGTATAATAAAGATAGTTATGAGAAGCTGCACCCGTCGGGG
>JANYKE010000064.1 GCA_025361685.1 Eubacteriales bacterium
CAGAAAAATTTCTAAAAACAAAGGGTTTTTACCAAGTGCGCGTGAGGCTTCATAGTGTTAACAACACATATATCATTGCGATTATTGAATTGGCACCTGTTGAAAAGGACAAGATATTCGATTCGTTAATGATGCTTGAGATTTCTTCAGAACTTGAAAAAATAGGATTTGATTATGTTACTTTAGACCTAAAAGGTTACAAAATGGGCAACCTAAACAGGTTTTAGCATAGCTTTTGCAAATTGACTTTCGACCATGATTAGCGTATAATTTCAGTATTATACGTTAATCATTTTTTTGTTACTGTATGTTTGATTGAAAGGAATTAGAAAGATGGAATTCAAAAAATATAACCCTATTGATATTGAATCTAAATGGCAGCAAAAATGGGATGACCTTGGCATTTTTAAGGCAAAGGATGACTTCACATTGCCGAAATTTTATGGACTGATTGAATTTCCATACCCATCCGGCAGTGGGCTTCACGTTGGACATCCAAGGAGCAACACAGCGATTGATATCATTTGCCGCAAAAGACGAATGGAAGGATACAATGTTTTGTTTCCAATAGGGTGGGATGCATTTGGACTGCCGGCTGAGAACTATGCAATGAAGGAAAACATTCATCCGGCTACAATTACCAAGCATAATATTGATATGTTTAGAACTCAGCTCAAATCATTGGGATTTTCGTTTGATTATTCGAGAGAGGTTAACACGACCGATCCGCTATATTATAAATGGACACAATGGATTTTTCTTAAACTTTTTAACGCAGGATTGGCTTACAAGGCCGAGATTCCTATTAACTGGTGTAATTCATGCAAGGTTGGACTTGCCAATGAAGAGGTTGTTGGTGGTCTGTGTGAAAGATGCGGAAGTGGAGTTGTTAAGAAGATTAAGAGTCAATGGATGCTAAAAATAACAGATTATGCGGAAAAACTTCTTGCAGGTCTTGATACGGTTGATTTTATTGAAAAGGTTAAAACGCAGCAAAGAAACTGGATAGGTAAGTCGAATGGGGCAGAGGTTGATTTTTTGATTGATGGTTCGAGTGATAAGATTCGCGTGTACACTACTAGACCAGATACATTATTCGGCGCAACATATATGGTTATTTCGCCTGAACATCCACTGTTGGAAAAGCACAAAGATAAGATTAAGAATTACGCTGAAGTTTTGGAATATGAGGCGGTGGCAACGAGAAAGTCGGATTTTGAGCGCACAGAACTTGTTAAAGATAAGACGGGTGTTGCACTCGACGGGCTTGAGGCAATTAATCCGGTCAACGGCAAAAAGATTCCTATCTGGATTTCTGATTATGTGCTTATGGGTTACGGAACCGGTGCAATTATGGCTGTGCCTGCTCATGATGCAAGGGATTGGGAATTTGCTACAAAGTTTAGACTTCCGATTATTGAGGTAGTTAAGGGCGGGAATGTGCAAGTTGAGGCATTTACCAATATTGAAAAGGGTGAGATGGTTAACTCTGATTTTCTTGATGGACTGAGTGTTGCTGATGCAAAGGCTGCAATTACCAAATGGATTGAGGAAAAAGGCATAGGCGAAAGTAAGGTTAATTACAAGCTTAGGGACTGGGTATTTTCAAGACAGCGCTATTGGGGTGAGCCGATACCACTTGTTTATTGCGAGAAGTGTGGATGGGTTCCTGTCCCGGAAGAAGAGTTGCCCATTGAATTACCGGAAATAGAAGAATTTAAGCCATCAGATGATGGAGAGTCCCCGCTTGCTAAAGTTCCTGAATGGTATAACACAAGATGCACGTGCTGTGGCGGAGATGCAAAACGCGAAACTGATACAATGCCTCAATGGGCCGGATCATCCTGGTATTTTTTAAGATATATTGATCCTCACAACAATGAGGAATTTGCGTCAAAAGAAAAGTTGTCATATTGGCTTCCTGTCGACTGGTACAACGGCGGCATGGAACATACGACGCTTCATTTGTTGTATTCGAGATTCTGGCATTTGTTTTTATATGATCAAGGGTATGTGCCAACTCCTGAACCATATGCCAAGAGAACCTCGCATGGGATGATTCTCGGTGAAAACGGTGAGAAGATGTCAAAGTCCAGAGGCAATGTAATTAATCCTGATGATATAGTTTCCGAGTTTGGTGCCGATACATTTAGAGTATATGAAATGTTTTTAGGTGCATTTGATCAGCCGATTCCTTGGTCGCAAAACGGCGTTCGCGGATGCAGGAGATTTCTCGACAGAGTGTGGAAGCTGGCAGCAAATATTACATGGGAAACAGAATATTCCGAGAGTCTTGATTCAACAATGCACAAGACAATTAAAAAAGTCTCCGAAGATATTGAGCGAATGAAATTTAATACGGCAATTGCTTCAATGATGTCACTTGTAAATGAATTTTACGAAAAGGGTTTTGTTACTCGTGGAGAATTTCAAACATTGATGACCTTGCTTTATCCTTTTGCTCCTCACCTTTCGGAAGAACTCTGGGCAGAATTAAACTTCGACGGAATGGTTCATGAAGTTGAATGGCCGAAATATGACGAGTCAAAAATTATTGATGAGAATGTTGAGATTGCGATTCAGATTAACGGCAAAGTTAAATCAACGGCTTCAATACCTACAGGAGCTGCTCAAGCTGAGGCCAAGTCTATAGTTTTTGAACTTGACGAAATAAAGAAAATTCTTGAAGGCAAGACAATTGTAAAAGAAATATTTGTTCTTGACAGGATTTACAATATTGTTATAAGGTAGGTAGTATGCAAAAAATATATTTTGACAATGCAGCAACAACTAAAATTTCCGATGAAGTTTTTGAAACCTATAATGATGTTTGTAAAAGCAGTTTTGGTAACCCTTCATCACTTCACACGATGGGATTGGAAGCGGAAAAAGTTTTAGAAAGCAGCAGACGTATTTTTACTGATATTTTTAATGGTATGAAAATTGTTTTTACTTCCGGTGGGACAGAATCAAATAATTTAGCAATACGCGGATACTTGAATGCCAACCCAAGAAAAGGCAGACACATTATTACTTCGGTTACTGAACATCCTTCTGTATATGAGTTGTTTGCTAATTTGGAAAAGTCTGACTACAATGTTGATTTTGTTGGTGTTGACAAAAAGGGCGAAGTAAATGTTGAGGAGTTATTGAGATTAGTGACAGAAGATACTGCACTGGTAAGTATTATGAGTGTGAATAATGAAACCGGTTATATACAAGACATCTGCAAAATTTCAAGTGCGATTAAGAAAAAGAATCACAGCACATGTTTTCACACCGATGCGGTTCAAGGATTTTGCAAAATCCCAACTGATTTTAAGAATTCCGATATTGATTTGATTTCTGTTAGTTCACATAAAATACACGGACCAAAGGGGACAGGTGCAATTGCTTACGGAACCGGCAACTTAATTTCCCCATTTTTCTATGGTGGCGGGCAGGAAAGC
>JANYKE010000069.1 GCA_025361685.1 Eubacteriales bacterium
AAACAGATTGATTATTTGTCAATCCCATATGGCGAGGTGAATACTGATTTGCTTGCAACGTTGTCAATCGTAGGATTTAAAAATGCATTTTCATCATACGGTGGATTTTCCAGCGAAGTCGATAATCCATATGCACTAAAAAGACTTTTTATTGACGGCACAAACTCGATAGATGATTTTCGAGTCATCATTGATTCTTGACACATTATGTTTTTTCATAAAGATAAGCAGTATTACAGCCGCAACAAATGACAGGCATGCCCCGAAAACAAAGGGGATACTTGAACCAAACGCAGTCCAAAGCACGCCGGCAATGATACTTGCAGGAAGAAGAGCGATTCCGGCAACAGTGGATTGCAGACCAAGCATTGTACCTTTTAAATTCTTCGGGGATATTTCCGCAACGTATGCTCGTTCCACACCGGCAATCATAGCGGTATATACTCCATACAAAACAAACATCCCAATCATGAACGGCTGATTAAATGAAAATGCAAAACCAAAATACACAGCAGTAAAAACAAAATACCCCGTAACAAGTAATTTCTTCCTTCCTATCTTGTCTGACAGTCTGCCAAGCGGCAGTGACAAAATGGATGCAGTGATATTGTAAATAAAATACAGCAATATTACTGTGGAATCATCGAATCCAATTGCTTTTGCTTTGAGCAACAAAAAAGTGTTGGACGAATTGCCGAGCGTAAATATAAACACAACCAATAAATATAGTTTTAATTGACCGTCTATGCATTTAAGATTTTTCCAAAAAGTCTCGCGCGGTTCTATGGGGCAATGATCTTTTTTCTCCTTAATAAAGAAAAACATACATAGTCCCAAACCTGCCGGAATGATAGCAATTAAAAATAGATTCTTATAGTCAAAATTACCGCTGCTGCTTTTTACTAAAAAATATGCAATCAAAATTCCGAGTGCGGCTCCCGCCATGTCCAATGACTTGTGCAATCCGAAAGCCTTGCCCATATTCTTTTTATCTGCACTATCGCAAACCAACACATCTCGCGGTGAGGTTCTGATTCCTTTGCCGATACGGTCAATCATTCTTGCTCCCAAAACGCCAACCCAGCTACCCGCAAAAATCAAAGCGATTTTAGAAAGTATGCCGGCAGAATAGCCTATAAAAGCAAGAGATTTCTTTTTTTGAAATTTATCTGTGATATAACCGCTGTAAACCTTTAGAAGGCTGGCAAGACTTTCAGCAACACCTTCAATAATTCCAAGCAGCGCAGGAGTAGCGCCAAGAGCGGATATTAAAAATAGTGGGATAATAGGATATATCATCTCTGTACTGACATCTGTAAAAAAACTTACCAGACCTATAAAAAATATATTGACCATAAAAGCTCCTGTTACCGAGGATCGGATGCACTTGCCCCAACACTAGATGCACTTGCCCCAACAATTGACTTTCTTACAAATAAAATTATACCAAGAAACTTTACAGTAAACAAGATTTTGAATCAGGGGGCGGTTCTCTGATTCAGTGATTCAGTGTAGCAAGGAACCCTCCCCTGATACACTTGACAATAGGGGTTGAAATTATGTATACTATATCTTGCTCACACTTGTGAGTAAATTTGTGTGTGCGATTAAAAATATTTGGTAAAATTATATGAAAGGAGGCGGATAGGATGATTGCTCCAAAGTCAAGAATTTCTAAGAAAAGGCAGGCTCAGAAGAGAGCACATTGGAAACTCGATGCACCGAATCTGATTAGATGTCCCAAGTGTCATGCGCTTAAGATGCAGCACAAGGTATGCCCGGATTGCGGTACGTACAAAGGTATCGAAGTACTTAAGTTAAAAGAAGTAACCAAGAAAGCGGCAACACCTGAGTAAGAACAGTTGAGTAAGAGCAGTACAATACGCACGGGATTCGATTTTCGGCGCGGTGCCCGAGAGGGTGCGAAGAAAAGTTGACAGTCCCGGAGGTATTTGAGAGAAAAATCAAATAATAAAACAAATTATGGAGGTATTAGAAATGGGCGTTTGTTCAATGAAACAATTACTGGAATCCGGAGTACATTTCGGTCACCAGACAAGAAGATGGAATCCTAAAATGGATGAGTACATCTTCACAGAAAGAAACGGAATTCACATTATAGATTTGCAGAAGACAGTTAAGAAAGTCGACGACGCATACTATTTTGTTAAACAGGTTATCGAAGACGGCGGCGAGATACTTTTCGTAGGAACTAAGAAACAGGCTCAAGACGCTATCAAAGAAGAAGCACTAAAATGCGAACAATACTTTGTCAATTCAAGATGGCTGGGCGGAATGCTCACCAACTTCAAGACAATCAAGTTAAGAATCGCAAGACTTAATGAACTGGCTAAAATGGAAGAAGACGGAGTTTTCGAAGTTCTCCCAAAGAAAGAAGTTATTAAGCTGCGTAAGGAAATGGAAAAACTTGATAAGACACTTGGCGGAATTCGCGAAATGAAAAAGATTCCACAGGTTATGTTCGTAGTAGACCCTAAAAAAGAGAGAAACGCTGTATTGGAAGCAAGAATTCTAAAGATTCCAATAGTAGCGATTGTTGATACAAACTGCGATCCGGATGAAATTGATTACATAATCCCGGGCAACGATGATGCTATCAGAGCGGTCAAACTTATCACAGGCAAAATGGCGGACGCCGTTATCGAAGCAAGACAAGGCCTATCATTTGCCGAAGACGAAGCAGCAGCAGCTGAAGCGGCTGAAGCAACAGCATCAGACGAAGAAATCGAAGAAGTTGTTTTTGAAGAAATCGTTGAAGCAGTTGTTGAAGAAGCTATATCAGAAGCTGAAGCAGTTGTTGAAGAAGCTATATCAGAAGCTGAAGAAGTTGCAGCTGAAGAAGCAGAAGCAGCTAAAGAACTTGAATTATAAAAAAAC
>JANYKE010000113.1 GCA_025361685.1 Eubacteriales bacterium
AAAGCATTCCTGAGGTTGACCTTGTATATGGTACAGGAAATTTTGATTCGTTTGATAAAGTACTAAGTGAAATTGAAAATGTATTATATAAACACAATAAAGATTCTATTAATACTGTTCAATGTGACTTGCCAATCACTGCTGATTATCTAAACCGGAGCCGAGTTATTTCGACTTTACCGGTATTTGCGTACCTTAAAATTGCAGAGGGATGCAATAATTGCTGTACATATTGCGTCATTCCTTCTCTTAAGGGTCCGTATAAAAGTCGCAGTATGGAAGATATATTGTCAGAAGTAAAACATCTTGTCGAGTTGGGTGCGGGAGAAATAGTGATTATTGCACAGGATACAACATCTTATGGGGTCGATATTTATAATAAAAGGTCATTTGCCCTTCTTTTAAAGAAAATCACTTCAATTGAGGGCGATTTTTTGGTTCGAATTATGTATTGTTATCCTGAGCAGATGACTTCCGAATTGATTGATGAAATAAGGGATAACCCCAAAATCATTAAGTATATAGATTTGCCAATACAGCACATTTCTGATAAAATATTAAAAGCGATGGGCAGAAGGGGAAGGTCATCGCAGATTAAAAAGTTGTTGACTGCTTTGCGGCAACAGATTCCCGAAATAGAAATCAGAACAACGTTTATTGTAGGATTCCCCGGCGAAACTGATGAAGATTTTAATGAGCTGGCAGTGTTTGTTGAAGAGTTTAGATTTGACAGAATGGGCGTTTTTAAGTATTCGAGAGAAGATGACACACCTGCGGCTAACATGGCTAACCAAGTTCATCACAAGACCAAGGAATACAGACAAAATTATTTGATGAACATTCAAAGAAAGATATTTGAAGAACGTAATAAGAACTCGATTGGAAACATAATTGAAGTTGTTACTGAGGGTGTTGACGATGATGGAATTTTTTATTTTGGAAGATCCTATGCAGAAGCACCTGATAATATCGATCGAAAAATTTATTTTGTTTCAGATGAGCCGCTCGAAATTGCACAGAAGGTTAACGTACTTGTTTTAGAATATAATGGTTATGATTTAGTTGGAAAGGTTAATACGAATGAATTTGCCTAACAAGATTTCAATTGCAAGAATAATCATGGTTCCGCTATTCATGTTTGCCATAACCCCGTTCCCGGGATGGTTTGTTGATTTGAACCAAGGAGGATGGGCACTGGCCGCTAATAATTTTATCAATACGTATGGCATATATGTTGCTGCCGGTATATTTATTATTGCGTCAATAACAGACGGAATAGATGGATATCTTGCGCGTAAATATAACCAGATTACAAGTCTTGGAATTTTTCTTGATCCAATTGCAGATAAATTATTGATTACTGCTTCACTGATTGCTCTTTGTGACAGAGGATTGCTTTCAGCATGGACAGTTGTGATTATTATTTCGAGAGAATTTCTTGTTACAGGTCTAAGACTTGTTGCGGCCGGAAAAGGGAAAGTTATTGCGGCCGGTATGTCCGGAAAAATTAAAATGGTTTTGCAGATTATTGTTGTTTTTATTGCACTGATTGTAAATGATCCGGCCAATATTATTGTTAGGGTATTGCTGTTGCTGATGGTGATTATTACAATTTATTCAGGTTTTGATTATTTTATTAAGAACAAAGATGTTTTACAAGATATAAATACGAATAAGGAATCAACATAATCCGGAAAGGGTGTGCAGCGTGAAAATAGTTGTTGATGCAATGGGCGGCGATAATGCGCCTGAATCAAATGTTCTGGGAGTTCTTGATGCAATAGGTCAAAAAGACGGATTCAATGTAATTTTGATTGGTGATCAAACAAAAATCATCGAGATTTTATCACACGAAAAGTATGATGCTTCGCGTATTAGTATTATAAATGCAACAGAGTTCATAGGAAAAGAGGAAGAACCTGTTAGTGCAATCAGGCACAAAAAAGATTCCTCGGTTGTAATTGGAATTAATATGATTAAGAATAAAGAAGCTGATGTTTTCATGTCAGCAGGGGATACCGGACTCCTGCTTGTTGGCGGGAAACTTTTAATCAAGACAATTGAAGGTGTTCAACGA
>JANYKE010000134.1 GCA_025361685.1 Eubacteriales bacterium
GATATATTCTTTCCGACTTTATCGTGCTGAAGAATGTTTCTGCCGGTGCATTATCCCAACAATTTCCTCTGCGACTCATGCTTCTTTTCATTCCGTATTTTTTAAGTCGCTTTATATATTCCTTGCTGCAATATTGACTGCCTTGGTCAGAGTGATGTGTCAAATCTTTTGGTGGCCGATGCTTCATTACTGCATTATCGAGTGCTTCCAAACATAATTCTGTTCTCATGTGTCTTGCAACTGCCCATCCGACTATCTCCTTATAAAAAATATCTTTGACGGTTGCTAAGTACGCTTTTCCTTCCGGTATGACTATCTGTGTAATATCTGCTACCCATACTTTGTAAGGTGCATCTTCATTGAAGTTCTGATCCAACAGGTTTGGCGCTTTGGGAAGATCGTGATTTGAGTCCGTAATGCAAACTCTAAATGCCTTTTTTCGGATGCTGTACAGCTCATGTTTCCTCTGCAGTCGATACACTCTGTTTCTCGCACATGAAGGGAACTTTTCATTTACATCTTTCAATAATTTATCCAGTCCGATAATCCCTTCACACTTATCATAGCTTTCTTTCATGATTTTCAGTATATCTTCATTCTCTTCTTCTCTGTTACTTGGCTTGCGATCTATCCAGTCATAATAGCCGCTGCCGAAACAATGGGTGATATTCTGAACCCGACAAGCGACAAGAACAGACAATCATAAAGAAAAAGGTAAACTATAAACCTACATCTTTAGTGCTGTGATTTATTAAACAAGTCTATATGTTTTTAGGCTTGTTTTTTTCTATTGCAAGCTTTTCAAGGGAGAAAAAAGAACACCTGTTTTTATATTTTTAAAATAATAAAGGACAAATAAAGGACAAAAGCAATATTTCGCAACAATTTGCTGAAAAATCAAAAACCCTACGAGCCAATAGCCGTAAGGTTTTGCGGTGGAGCTGAGAAAGGGAATTGAACCCTCGACCTGCTGATTACGAATCAGCTGCTCTACCATCTGAGCTATCCCAGCATATATGTATTGCAAACAGCATTCTTAATATAAAGTATAGTGGTATTTTTGTCAACATTGATTTTTCACCTGCACTACATTATAATGAAATCAAATAAAAATAATTAAAGGATGGAATGTATGGCATATTTTAAAGGTACAATAACATCAAAATCATTGCAAATGGAAACTGAGTTAAGTGTTGTGCTTCCACAAAATCGCGAGGACAAATCCTCTTTAGGCAAGGACGGTAAAGTGAAAGTCTTATATCTTTTTCATGGCCTGACCGACAATGCGACAGGTTGGATCAGACGAACATCTGTAGAAAGATACGCTTCAAAATATAATGTTGCAGTTATAATGCCGGAGGTACAAAGGTCTTTTTACACCAACATGCGCGTTGGTGTAAATTACTTCGACTATGTTGCGAAGGAACTTCCCCTAATATGTTCAAATCTATTTAATATTTCAATGGAACGCGAAGATGTTTCGGTTGGTGGACTATCAATGGGCGGATATGGTGCTCTAAAGTGTGCGTTAACCTATCCGGAGCAATACAGCAACTGTGCTGCATTTTCTTCTGCAGCTGACATTGTCAAATTGACACAAATGTTAATGACACGTGAAGAGGATAGCCGCTTGATTGAATTCACAGGAATATTTGGTGACCTTGATAAGATTTCTGATGAAGATGATTTGTTTGCTCTCGCATCAAATGCAGCCAAGCTTTCCAAGGATTCTCTCCCCCGCTTTTTTATGACGTGCGGACTTTCTGATGGATTGCTTGATGCCAATCAAAGAATTTCTTCTCACATGACCAAACTCGGTTTGGATTTGCTTTATAAAGAGTGGGAAGGCGAACACAACTGGGAATTCTGGGACGACTCAATCAAAATGGCTTTCGAATATTTTTACAGATAATATTTTGAATATTTTCTATTGGAGTAAACTATGAATGAACAAATGACCGGCAGAGAAAGATGGATTGCAGCAGTTTGATCTGTTGCCTCACCACAGAGGAATCGTGCCCTCATCCGGCGGCGCTATGCCACCACTTTGTGAGCCCGAGTTTATAAAAAAAGTTGCTGATTATGTTAAAAGTTATCCTGTCAGAAATTAGTAACTGCCCAATTCTTTTGCAAGATCAACTGCAAATTTGAAATTTTCAAGACTTGCGCTTGGCGGTACTGAGTGGTCAGACGAAAACATATACCCGCCATTTTCTTTCATGATTGGCACAACTCTTCTTATCTCTTCCTCAAGGTTATCTTTTTGATCCCATAGAACTGCATTTATGCCACCCTGAAGCATAAGCTTATCTCCATAATTTTCCTTGATTCTTTCAGGATTCATGCCCGCTTTAACTTCCAGTGGATTTAGCGCATCAAGTCCTATTTCAACTAAGTCAGGAATAAATGGCTCAATATATCCGCACGAATGCATCATTGTTTTGAAGCCCTTGCTATGTGCCCATTCAACAGCACGCTTATGAACAGGTTTGACTATTTCCCTATACATATCAATCGAGAAAAATTGATTCTCTTTATAACCCATATCATCGTACCAAAACATGTCGTCAAACTCATAACCTTTTGCAATAATCATTTCCCAATGAGCAATTTCCATATCGAGAAAATAGTTGAACATTTCCATAACCCATTCCGGATTTTCATACATCGCGATGAGAAGTGTTTCTGTACCGACTACCCATGAATGCGTAATGTCAAATCCGAACCATAGTCTTCCCCTCAACCAATAACCTTTTTCTTTTGCATATTTATAATTTTTATCAAGTTGCTTCCAATCAATTCTATCTTCCGAAGGCGTCATCAATGCCTTGGAATCGCGCCACTTGTCAGGATCGGTTATGGCAAAATTCATAAACTCCGGAGTTGAGGATGCATGCTTCCATCTTCTAAGTGTAGCTCCCCACTGAGTATGCTCAATCTGATATTCCTCGGTTTCCTCAGAAATTATTTCCGGATAACGAGGACTTATATCAACGGAAAATCTTTGAATTTTATCAATATCAAAATATTCGTAGAATGGCATGCCTTTGGGCATTCCTTCATTTTCCCAACGCTCAATTGTTTCTGACCATGGGGAATCGATTATTGGGATACGATCGGCCTCCTTGTGATTATACATTCGCAAGATTCTCTCTTTTGTTGTCATAGCCATTATTCGTACTCCACAAATATTTTATTTTTTAAATCAATATTTCCCAAGCTTTTTGGCAAGTTCAACTCCAAATCTAAAGTTCTCCAGACTTACGTTTGGGGGGACTGAGTGATCCGATGAAAAGATATATCCGCCATCCTGTTTTAACACGGGAACTATTTCGTTAATTGCCGCTTCAAGTTCAGCTGGTTTATCCCAGAGGATTGCACTTATTCCGCCATAGAGAAGAAGGTCCTTGCCATGTTCCTTTTTAATTTTTATCGGATCCATCCCGGCCTTAACTTCAAGTGGGTTTAATCCGTCAAGTCCAATTTCAATCAAGTCAGGAATGAATGGTTCTACCATGCCGCAAGAATGAAGCATCGTTACCATTCCTTTGCTGTGTGCCCACTCAATTGCCCTTTTGTGGAATGGTTTAACAATTTCCCTGTACATATCAATTGAGAAAAATTGACTGTTCTTATAGCCCATGTCATCCCACCAGAATACTTCATCAAACTCGTACCCTGCATCAAGAATCATATTCCACTGAGCAATTTCTGTTTCAAGGCAGTGATTGAACATATCCATTAACCATTCCGGATCCTCATACATTGCAATAAGCACTCGCTCTGTTCCAACCATGTGCGCATGTGTTACATCAAATCCAAACCAAAGACCGGCTCTAAGCCAGTGGCCTTTTTCTCTGCTATTTTTGTAGTTTCTATCCAAATCTTTCCAGTCAATTCTGTCACGAGAAGGAGTAATTAAAGCTTTCGCCTCATTCCACTTGTCTCTATCAGTAATTGTAAAGTCCAGATATTCGGGAGTTGACGATGCATGCTTCCACTTTTTAAGAGTTACTCCCCATTTTGTTGTGGAAATTGTATATTCATCAGTTTCTTCAATAATACGTTTTGGATATCTTGGTGAAACGTTTGTTTCAAATCTTTCAATATGGTCAATATCCAAATATTCATTAAATGGCATTCCCTTTGGCAGACCTTCGTTTTCCCATCTTTCAATTGTTTCAGTCCAAGGGCTGTCAGTAATCGGTATTCTGTCAGCTTCCTTATGTTCAAACATTCTCTTGAATCTTTCCTTGCTTGTCATTAACATAATCTCTCCTCCAAAATATTTATTTTTTTCTATTTTCAAAAATTGTCATTGCGCCAAAACATGTTCCGTAAGCAGGATTGTCGATAAAAATCGCTTTCAATCCAAATATCTCAATACATCTTAAAATCAAATTTTTGATTATATCATTTTCGCAAACTCCACCGGCAAAAATGATGAAATCCAGTCCAACGCCTTTTGCAATGCCTGCTGCTATCGAACCAATCGGTTCACCAACAATACTGTGAATCCCCATGGCAATATCTTCTTGCTTAACTTTGAAGTCTATCTTACCGGTACTGCTTGAAAGCTTGCCAAAATTGGATACGGTAAAGTCCTTTTTTAGCCAACTAATTTCGGTCTTGGAAATATCAGCAATAGTTAAGTTAACTTTTGAAGCATCTCCATTCTTAGCTAAGTTGTATACTTTTCTCATATCGTTAATATCGAGTAAAAGTTTTGATAGACCTGAAAATGTTCCTCCACCGATTCCGGTTCCTGTATAATGAGTGTTCTTATTGTTATCATGAACAATAAACGGTGTACCTGTTCCAATATTTGCTACTACGGCTTTGTCAAATCCAAGGAAGCGGGATATGCTTCCTATTGCTTCTATTTCATCGATTATTGTGTATTTACAAAAAAGTTTTTCTGCATCAATGTAATCGGTTCCGGCCCCGGTGAAAATAAGACGGCACTTTTGTGTCGCAACAATGTCATTAATATATTTATAGGGAATATAACTTTTGAATTTTTTAAAAATGTATTTGTTCCCTTGTTTTTGAACTATCTTGGTATATGTTCCGCCAAGATCAACACACAAAATCATAACGACCTCCTTAAGAATTACTTGTTTATTATAATACTATAAAGTCATAAAATCAACTTGCCGGTTGACTTTATATGGACATAATCATATAATTCAGTTATGAAAAATATAAAGAAAATCTCGCGAAAATACATACGTTGTGGTCTGGCTATATGTTTGGCAGTCTTGATATTTTTTGCAACATTTTTAGTCTCATGCAATACGCAGAAAAAATATCTAAACGATGGAATTACTATCGTTTCATCTTTTTACCCAATCCACCTATTTACAGAAGTTGTGACTCACAATGTGGACGGAATAAAACTTGTAGATCTTACACCTCCAAGCATCGGTTGCATACATGATTATTCGCTTCTTCCGGCAGATATAATACAACTAAATTCTACATCACTATTTATAGTAAATGGTGGAGGAATGGAATCATTTATTGATAAGGCAATTAAGGAACTTCCTGATTTGAGAATCATTACTGCATCAAGAGGAATTGATTTTTTGACATCTAATGGCAGACTAAATCCGCATGTTTGGATGAGTCCGGATTTTGCAGCAAAGGAAGTTCAAAACATTGCCAATTCATTATCTGAATTTGACCCGATTCACGCGTCTATTTACCAAAAAAATTCCGAGCAATTTTTAGTAAAAATTGATTTGCTCAAAGCGTCTATTAGTGAAAAACTTAAATCTGTCACTAATAGAAACATAATAACTTTTCATGCTGCATTTGATTATTTTGCGCATGATTTTAGTTTGAATATTGTGTCACTGATAGAGAATGACCCTGATAACTCGCCCTCCCCTTCAATGATTTCTGAAATTATTGATCTCGGAAAGAAAAATAATGTCAGTGCATTGTTTACAGAAGCACAGTACCCATCAGATATTGCTGCAATAATTGCAAACGAAATCGGTGCAAAAACATTTGAACTTGACCCTATTGTTTCTCCAAAACTTAGTTCTGTATATGTCGATATCCCTCAAGATGAATATTTTATGAGAATGGAAAAAAATGCTGATATTTTAAAGAATGCATTAGGAGGTTAATATGCCGCACAATCAAGAAAACTGTTCCATCTGCAGTGGTCTATGCTGTACGAAAATTGAAAATTTCAGTGTTAATGTGGGCAAGAATAATATTCTAAAAGATATTAATTTACATATACATTGTGGCGAACTTACAGCGATAATCGGTCCCAATGGTGCAGGAAAAAGTACTCTTCTTAAAGCGCTGCTGGGTGAATATCATTACAGCGGCAAAATATCATTCCATTCGGAGGATGATTCAGTCCTTAATAAGCCGTTGATTGGATATGTTCCCCAAAATCTTTTTATAGACAATGATTCTCCTTGCACAGTATCTGATTTTATTTATGCTTCAATCTCGAAATTTCCTGTTTTTGCGGTTAAACATACGAACAAAAAAAATAATGTCATGGAAATACTTGAAAAAATTGATGCTGCTCACTTGCTCAATCACAAACTTCGTGATCTTTCGGGAGGAGAATTGCAGCGCGTATTATTAGGACTCGCCTTAATCCCCATTCCCAATCTTTTACTTTTGGATGAACCCGTATCCGGCATTGACAAAAATGGATTGATTCTTTTTTATGACCTTATTTCCCAAATACGTAAAAAGTATGACCTGTCGGTAATAATGATTTCTCATGACTTCGAAAATGTATACAAATATGCTAATCGAGTTGTCCTGATTAATAAAGAGTTGCTTGCATACGGAACTCCTCCTGAAGTTTTTTCAAGTGAACAATTCAATAAAATATTTAGTTATTCTTCTATTGCACCAGCTTTAACAGATGGGAGTGATAAATAATGTTTGAATATGACTTTGCAAGAAATGCTCTGATAGCAATATTACTTATTACTCCAATACTTGGCCTACTCGGAACTATGGTTGTCAATAACAAAATGGCATTTTTCTCG